>CAZBKR010000017.1:0-18693 GCA_964492455.1 uncultured Oscillospiraceae bacterium | reverse complement strand
TTGACTCCCAGATAGAGGAAGTCGAGCAGGCCTCCCCGCACAAACAGTTCGTTGATCGCGACCAGGGTGCCTTTGTCATATCCTTGCGCTGCGATGAACTCGGGATCGTACAGCTCCATATGGATGACCCCGCCGAACGGCAGGTTGGACAACAGCATACCAAAGGCGATCGGGAGCAGCAGCAGCGGCTCGAATTTTTTGACAATGGCGAGCCAAAGCAGCAAACAGGCGATACCGATCATCACGAACTGCTGCCAGGTTCCGGTGACAAAGCCGGTCGACTCTGCCAGTTTCCGGATCGTTTCTCCAAACGCGTCGAACAAGGTTCTGATGGCTTCCAAACTGGTTACCTCCCCAAAATGATCACAGGATGCTCCCTTATGGCGGGATCAGCCGATGCGGCGGATGCGGCGGACGCGGAACCCGGCTCCGGAGATGCCGGAGACCGCCGTACCGGCGTGGTCTGACAACGCGGCGGAAAGGGCCGCCATAATGACGGCGACCAGCTGGGAGTCGTCCTCCTGCGCAGACGGTTCCGGCACGTGGACGGGAATGGATACCGACTGCCGGAGAACCGGCGCATCGTTCTGTGTCGCTTTCGTCTTTTTGTTAAAAAGGGGAATGACACGGATGGCCCAGCTGATCAGGAGCAGCATAATGAATACAATAGCTACGCCGACCAGCATCATCGTGAAACCCAGAAACAAACGCTCCCCGACGGTGGCGTATTGCTCGGTCCAGTCCGCGGAAGCCATAAACAACATACTTGGCATGGGGGATCCTCCGTACATTCATGATCGTGATCCCAAACCGATGCCGGGTCACATTGGATTCCATTATAACCGGATCGAAGAGCCGCTTGCAATTGCGAGAATGACCATAGTTCGCTTCACCATGATATAGTGTGTTCGGCATTCCATCGATGGGAGGTACTTGCCTGTGCATACCGAGCTCAACAGAGATTTCAAGCTGGAACCGCTGCTCAGGATGACGGTTTTTGTTGGCGCGTACGGCAGCGGCAAATCGGAGGTCAGCGTGAATTTCGCTTTGTGGCTGGCCACCCGCGGACTCACCGCGATCGCGGATCTCGACATCATCAACCCGTTCTACCGGTCCGCGGACGCTGCCACTCTACTCGATCAGGCGGGCGTTCGGCTGGTCAAACCGGTTTATGCCAATACCAACATTGACGTCCCTTCTTTCGGGGGAGATGTGTTTTCCCTGTTTGACGGCTCGGCACGCTATGCCGTACTGGATATCGGTGGAGAGGATCTCGGCGCGCGGGTGGTTTCCTCCCTGCGGCCCCGGTTTGTACCCGCGGAGACGGCACTTTACATGGTGGTGAATCTCAACCGGCCTTTCACGGCTGATGCCGGAGGCATTGTACGTGCGGCGGACATGCTGGCAGAAGCCGCCGGCCTGCCGCTCGCAGGGCTCATAGACAATACAAACCTCCTCGGAGAAGAAGATCCCGGCTCGGCTGCGTCCTCTATGGAGGAGACCAGAGCAGCCGCACGCGCCATCGGGGTGCCGCTGGTGTTCCGTGCGGCACTCGACAGCAAGGTGCCGCCGGATTGGAGAAACCGGATGCCCGACGGAACCCCTCTGCTTCGGATGCGGCGCACCATAGGGTACTCCTTTACCTGAGGAAGGTGATATAATACCTCCCTGTTGTGAACCTATAACGGGCTTTGCCCGCGGACCAGGAGGATTCGTCATGGCTTTCGTTTCTTTCCGGGAAGACCGATGCAAAGGCTGCGGCCTGTGCGTGGCGGTCTGTCCCAAAAAAATCATCATGTTGCGTTCGGATGTACTGAACGCGAAAGGGCTCCATCCCGCCGGGATCGACGAGATGGACAAATGTATTGGGTGCGCTTCCTGTGCCATTATGTGTCCGGACAGCGTCATCGAGGTGGAAAGGTAGGGTTCGGCATGGACGGACGTGTACTGATGAAAGGCAACGAAGCCATCGCGGAAGCTGCGATCCGGGCCGGTTGCCGTCACTATTTCGGATATCCCATCACTCCGCAGACCGAGATCGCCCATTATATGGCGAAGCGGATGGTCGAAGCCGGCGGTGTGTTTGTGCAGGCGGAAAGCGAAGTGGCCGCGATCAATATGGTCTATGGAGCGGCATCTGCGGGCGCGCGCGTGCTGACTTCTTCCTCCAGCCCGGGTATCAGCCTGAAACAGGAAGGATTTTCCTACATCGCGGGTGCGGAGATTCCCGCTGTGGTGGTCAATATCGTGCGGGGAGGCCCCGGTCTGGGCGGTATTCTCCCTGCACAGGGCGATTATTTCCAGGCGACCAAGGGGGGTGGACACGGCGATTACCGCAATGTTGTGCTGGCACCTGCAAGCGTGCAGGAACTGTATGAGATGACGGTCGAGGCGTTCAATATCGCTGACCGTTACAACGTACTTGTGATGATCATGGGTGACGGTGCACTCGGTCAGATGATGGAGCCCGTGCGCTTCCGTGCCGCCGAGGTGGAAACCCCGGCGGATAAACCCTGGGCTTTAACCGGTACCCGTGGAAAACGGGAACACAATTATGTCACCTCCATTTACATCGAAGCCGACGATCTGGAGGCACTCAATCTCCGGCTCCAGGCCAAGTACCGGGAGATCGAAAAAGAGGAAACCCGGGTGGAGACCACCGGATGCGAAGGGGCGGAATTGCTCATCACCGCATTCGGAACCTGCAGCCGGATCATGAAAAACGTCATCGCATCCGCGGAAGCGGAGGGCATCCGCGTCGGGCTGGTGCGCCCTGTGACGCTCTGGCCGTTTCCTGCGGAAACGGTCGCACGGATGGCGGCACAGCCCTCCGTCAAGGCGCTGCTGGATGTGGAACTCAATGCAGGACAGATGCTGGAAGATGTCCGGCTCGCCGTCAACGGCGCGAAGCCGGTGCATTTCCATGGCCGGATGGGCGGAAACCTGCCGACCCAGGCGGAACTGCTGGATAAAATCCGCGAAATTGTCGGGAGATGACGAAGATGACAAAAAAAGTATTTGAAAACACACGCGGGCTGACCGACATGCAGCGGCACTATTGCCCGGGCTGCACACACGGCATCATCCACCGGATCGTTGCCGAAGCGCTGGTTGAGGAGAATCTGCTGGACGATGCGATCGGTGTCTCTCCGGTCGGTTGTGCGTATAACAACTATCTGTACTTTTCCTGCGATATGGCGCAGGCGGCTCACGGCCGTGCCTCGGCCGTTGCGACCGGTATCAAACGGGTCCATCCCGACTGTACTGTCTTCAGTTACCAGGGAGATGGAGATCTCGCGGCGATCGGCACGGCCGAGATTGTACACGCCGCCGCAAGAGGAGAAAAAATCACCACCATTTTCGTCAACAACGCGATATACGGGATGACTTCCGGTCAGATGGCGCCTACCACGCTGGTGGGGCAGGTCACCACGACTTCCCCGTTCGGACGGGATCCGGACACCCAGGGATATCCGATCAACGTTAGCGAAATGCTCGCGTTGCTGCAGGGGTCCGCCTATATCGAACGGGTTGCGGTCAACAATGTCCGCAACATCGTCGCAGCCAAACGCGCGATCCGCAAAGCGTTCCGGGTGCAAAAAGCGGGGTTGGGATTCTCGATGGTCGAGATCCTGTCCACCTGCCCGACCAACTGGGGAAAAGATCCGATCCAGGCACTTTCCTGGCTTGAGACCGCGATGATGCCCCAGTATCCGCTGGGTGTCTTCAAGGGCGCCGGCTTGGAGGTGTGAGATGGAGAGAAAAATCATCCTGGCCGGTTTTGGTGGGCAGGGTATTCTATCGGCAGGTAAAATCATCGCGGAGGCGGGGCTGATCGAAGGCCGCGAGGTCTCCTGGTTTCCTTCTTACGGGCCTGAAATGCGTGGCGGGACAGCAAACTGCGGCGTCATCATCTCAGATGGCCCGATCGGGTCGCCGGTGCTGGACAGCTGTGATGTCCTGATCGCACTCAATACACCTTCCCTGCGCAAGTTCGAGTCCAGAGTCGTATCCGGTGGCACCATCATTGTCGATCGCTCGCTTGTGGACGCTGATACACTGCGTAAAGACGTGTCATTTTACCCCATCGAGGCATCCAGGATGGCATCGGAAAAAGGCAATATGGCGTTTGCGACCGTGATGCTGCTGGGCTGCCTCTCTTCGGTGACCGGCAGCTTTTCCGGGGACAGTTTTGAAAAAGCACTGCGGCTTACCCTGCCGGAACGCCACCATCATCTGATCCCTGTTGAACTGGAAGTATTCAGCGCGGGTGCCGCGCTGGTGCGCTGAGGACGCTCTTCCAACGACCTTCCATCCAGCTTTCTCATCGGACGGTCTGCTGCGTGCGGGCCGTCTTTTTTCTTTGTTGCTCTGGTCAGACGGTCAAGTACGGTATAATGGACGCAGAGTATACAGCGCGTGTCACAGCGCGTCAGGGGGCCAGCCGATGGATCAGGCGTTCCTGTTCAATCAGGGCGAAGACTACATGAGCTACCGCATGCTGGGCGCTCATCCCGCGGCGGACGGACAGGGCTTCCGCTTTGCGGTATGGGCACCGCGTGCACAGGCCGTGCGGGTCGCCGGCGATTTCAACAACTGGCATCCCCGGGATTCCGATGCGATGATAAAACTTGGATCCACCGGTATCTGGCAGGGATCTGTACCGGACGCATCGGCCTGGAACCGTTACAAATTTGAGATCACCGGTCCGGATGGCACCGCACGATTGAAGGCGGATCCCTATGCGTTTCACAGTGAAACCCGGCCTGCGGACGCCTCGGTGCTGTATGCGGCATCTCCTTTTCTCTGGACCGACAAAGCATACCGTTCGTCCCTGCCGACCCAACCGGCCGCCTGCCCGATCAACATCTACGAGGTACATCTCGGTTCCTGGCGCAGGAATCCGGACGGCACCGTGCTCAACTACCGCGAGATCGCTCGCCGTCTCTCACAATATGTGGTCGAAATGGGTTACACCCATGTGGAGCTCCTTCCGGTCATGGAACACCCGCTGGACGCATCCTGGGGGTATCAGGTGACTGGTTATTACAGCGCGACCAGCCGGTACGGAACCCCTGACGATTTTCGGGCGTTTGTCGACTGCCTGCACGCGTCCGGCATCGGGGTGATCCTCGACTGGGTCCCCGGTCATTTCCCGAAAGACGCGTTCGGGCTGGCCCGGTTTGACGGCAGCCCCACCTTTGAATATGAAGACGAGCGGATAGGGGAGCATCGGGAGTGGGGGACACTGGTCTTCGACTTTTCCAAGTTTGAAGTATGTTCCTTCCTGATCTCCAATGCGGTGTTCTGGCTGGAGGAATATCACATTGACGGGCTCCGCGTCGACGCCGTCAGCAGCATGCTTTACCGCAACTACGGGAGGACCGAATATCTTCCCAATGCGTTCGGGGGAATGGAAAACCTTGAGGCGATCGCCTTTATGCGAAAGCTCAATACGACCGTTCGCAACCGCTATCCTTATGCAATGATGATCGCGGAAGAATCAACCGCGTGGCCCGGCGTCACGGCGCAGTCTTCTGAAGGCGGACTCCACTTTACCCACAAATGGAACATGGGGTGGATGCACGACACGCTCCGGTACTTTTCACGCGAATGTATTCACAGACGATGGCATCAGGACGAACTGACTTTTTCAATGACCTATGCGTTTTCAGAGCATTTTATCCTGGCGTTTTCCCACGACGAGGTTGTACACGGCAAGCATTCACTCATCGACCGCATGCCGGGAGACATCTGGCGCAAGTTTGCCGGTATGCGGGCGCTGTATTTGTATATGATGACGCATCCGGGCGGTAAACTGACCTTCATGGGAAACGAATTCGGACAGTTTATCGAGTGGCGGGACCATGAGGAGCTGGAATGGTTTTTGCTTGATTACGAAACGCATAGGCAGCTTCGCCTGTTCGTCTCGCGGCTCAATCATCTGTATCGGGTGCAACCTTCCCTGTGGATGGACGATATGTCGTGGACGGGCTTTCGCTGGCACAACTGCTCGGACCGCGATAACAGCGTGTACATCTATGCGAGACACGCAGCCGATTCCTTTCTGATCACAGCGCTCAATCTGCAGCCCGCGCCACTGGACAGCTATCGAGTGGGTGTCCCCGACCCCGGGGAGTATTGCGTGGTGCTGGACACGGACGAACCGGAGTACGGCGGCAGCGGCTATCCGGTGACTCCGCTGGGTGTGGAGAAAATCACGGCGCAACCCGAACCCGCGGACGGATTTGACTGGTCCATCCGGATCAATCTGCCCCCTCTGGGGGGATTGCTGATCGAGTCAGCCGCGGCAGCTGACGAAGTTGCGGATTCCCGGATGGAATCGGAATCAACAGAGAAGACAGACAATACGGATAAAGGCAGGAGGTAACAGCGTATGGCACGCAAGGACATCATTGCCATGATTCTCGCAGGCGGGCAGGGGGCCAGGCTCGGGGTGCTGACCCGGCTTCTCGCCAAACCGGCCGTCCCGTTTGGAAGCCGGTACCGGGTCATCGATTTCCCTTTGAGCAATTGCGCAAACTCCTCGATCGATACGGTTGGTGTGCTCACCCAGTACCAGCCGCTGCAGCTCAACACGTACATCGGAAACGGACACCCCTGGGATCTGGACCGGAACAATGGAGGCGCTTTTATCCTGCCCCCTTTCATCCGCAGCGGACGGAGCGAATGGTACAAAGGGACCGCCAACGCGATCTTCCAGAATATGGACTTCATCGACAACTACAACCCGGAGTATGTGCTGATTCTGTCGGGCGATCACATCTATAAAATGGACTACTCCCGGATGCTGGCTGACCACATCGCAAAAAAGGCGGACGCGACCATAGCGGTCATCGAGGTGCCGTGGGCGGAAGCCTCCAGGTTCGGGATCATGACGACCGACCCGGAGGACCGCATCACCGAGTTTTCGGAAAAACCCAAAAAGCCCAACAGCAATCTGGCTTCGATGGGAATTTACATATTTACCTGGGACGCGCTGCGCCGGGTGTTGATCGAAGATGACGCGGACCCTGACAGTAAGAATGATTTTGGTCAAAACATCATCCCCGGCATGCTGGCCGATCGTATGAAACTGGTTGCGTACCGGTTCAGTGGCTACTGGAAAGATGTCGGTACCATCGGCAGTCTGTGGGAAGCGAACATGGATCTTTTGGACCATCCGGAACAGTTGAGCCTGTTTGACCGCAGCTGGAAAATATACAGCAAAAATCCGGTCAAACCGGCGCATTACATCGGCCGCGAAGCGAAGGTGCAAAACAGTGCGTTGACCGACGGCTGCATTGTTGAAGGCGAAGTGATCCATTCCGTATTGTCCGACAGTGTCACTGTCGAACGCGGCGCGGTGGTTCGCGATTCCATTCTGATGCCGGGCGTCACCGTTTGCGCCGGTGCTGTGGTGGAAAAGACCATCATCGGGATCGGATCGGTCATCGGCGAAAATGCCCGGATCGGCGGCGGGGAAGAAGCGGACTGTCCCTATGCAAACCGTCAGCTCTGCACCGACGGCATTACGGTGGTTGACACCGGCCTGCAACTGCGCAAAGACGCTCGCGTCCCGTCCGGGTGCATGGTGGAATTCCGGGATGACATTGTCGACAACGGAGTTATCGAACGCATTTTCCGGGTCGTGTGACCGCGGCCGGCAAGGAGGATCCCTTATGTATAAAGACGCGATGGCCTTGATTCTGGCGGATAACAAACGGATCGACATGGGGGAACTGACCCGCCATAGACCCCTGTCCGCGATTCCGTACGCGGGACGCTACCGCATTGTGGACTTCATGCTGTCCAACATCGTCAACACCGGGATGACCAGCGTCGGCATCATGACATACAGCAAGTACCGTTCCCTGATGGATCACATCGGCACCGGCAGTCCGTGGGACCTGGACCGGAAAAACACCCAGGGGCTCACAATCCTTCCCCCGTATGCCAATGCGGACAATACCTTCCCGATGTACAGCAGTGACAACGCAGATCTCATCAGCGTGCTGGACTACTCGCGGAGCAATCGCGGGAAATATGTGCTGGTCACCGACTGCACCATGCTGTTCAGTTCGACGTTCGACGACATGATCCTGCGACATGAAGCGAGTGGAGCGGATCTGACCTTCCTTTACACCCGTATGCAGCCCCGGCGGGACGCATACCATCTCGTCGTTGATATGGATCGCAAAAACAATCTGCGCAATGTGTTTGTCCGACCGGAAAAACCGGTCACGAACAAAGTATCCATGGGTGTCATTGTATTGGGGAAAGCCCTGTTCGAGGACCTGGTGAGTGAATCCATCTCCAAGGGTGAACACGGATTGAGCATCTACGGGCTGTTGATGCTGCATGCGCATCTGCAGGTCAAAGGCTTTGAATACAAAGAGTTTGCTCAGCACATCAACAGTGTTCCCGCATATTTTGCCAGCACCATGCAGCTGCTGGACGCGTCTGACGCGCGCAAAGCGCTGTTCTGGTCCGGTCTGCCGGTTTATACGAAAGTCAAAGACGAAGCCCCCGCGCTGTACGCTTCCGACAGCCTCGCAAGCGGGTGCATCATCTCGGACGGCTGCCGCATCATGGGCGAAGTACGGCGGTCGATGCTGTTCCGCGGTGTCATGGTTGCCCGCAACGCAAAGCTGCGGAATTGCATTGTGATGCAGGATTCCTACATATCCGAAAACTGCGAACTGGAAAACATCATCATTGACAAAAACTGCGTGATCCGACCGGGTATAAAACTGGTGGGATCCTACGAGTACCCGATCGTAATCGGGAAAGGAACCGTGCTATGAACCGGATCAAGGTATTGGTCGTTTCCTCCGAAATGACGCCGTTTGCCAAAGTGGGTGGATTGGCCGACGTGGTCGGCACCTTGCCGCGCCATCTCGCTGCGCAAGGGTGCGATGCGCGTGTGATTCTGCCCCTCTATAAAAAAATCAAGGAGCGGTATGCGGAGCAGCTGGTCTTTCTGCGCTGGAGCATGCTGAAGATGGGTTGGCGCACCTTGTACAGCGGGCTGTTCCGGCTGGATCACGAGGGAATGACGGTCTATTTCATCGACAACGAATTCTATTTCGGACACGATGCGGTATATCTGGATTACTCGTTTGACATGGAGCGGTTTTCTTTTTTCCAGCGTGCGGTACTGGAATCCATGGGTGTTCCTATGGGTTTTGAGCCCGACGTCATTCATTGCAATGACTGGCAGGCCGGGATGATCCCATGTCTGCTGGAAGCGCACTACCAGAAAAGCGGATATCACAAAAAAGTCAAAACGGTATTCACAATCCACAACCTCAAATATCAAGGCATTCACGGCGTCGAGACCATCGCGGATCTGCTGGATATGCCGCCGTTCTACATGACTGAAGAACAGATTCTGAAGGACGGTGTTCCGAATTATCTGAAAGCCGGCATCGTTTTCGCGGATGCGGTGACAACCGTTTCCCCGGCGTACGCGGCGGAAATCATGACTCCCCGGTACGGGGAGGGGCTTGACGGCGTCCTGCAACAGTACGCCTACAAGATCCGCGGTATCCTCAACGGGATCGACACGGAGGAGTTCGACCCGCAGACCGATCCGTTGATTCCCCGCCGGTATGGTCATGAAGACTGGCAGGCGGGCAAAGCGGTCTGTAAAAAGCACCTCCAGACGGAACTCGGACTGGAGGAAGACCCGCATGCTCCTCTGGCGGTGATGATCTCCCGGCTGGTCGACCAGAAAGGGATCGAACTGCTGGTACACATCCTGGACAAGCTGGTCGGCGAAGGGATCCAGCTGGCTGTTCAGGGAACGGGCGATCCGTTTTACGAGTGGCTGCTGGCCGAGGCCGCGAGCCGCCACCCGGGAAGGATCGCGACCGTGGCAGCCTACGATAACGCTTTGGCCCACAGGATTTACGCGGCCGGCGACTTGTTTCTCATGCCTTCGCTGTTTGAACCCTGCGGCCTGTCGCAGATGATCGCAATGCGGTACGGCACGGTTCCGGTGGTTCGTGAGACAGGAGGGCTCAGGGATACCGTCCAGCCTTACAACCGTTTCACGGGAGCCGGCAACGGGTTTTCCTTTGCGGGTACCGGGGAGGAAGAATTTCTGGCGGCCATACTTACAGCTTGTGATGTGTTCCGCAGCGTGCCTGCCGCCTGGGGCGGGCTGGTGTCCACGGGGATGAAGACAGACTTTACCTGGGATCGTTCGGCGGCGCTGTTCGCGGAACTGTTTGCTGAAGTATCCGGCAAAGGGACCGGTCCGGCATGAGGATGGAACACCGGTCCAGGGACCTGGCACACCGAAATCCTTACGGAGCGGTTCCTGCGGAAACCGATGTCCGGCTCGCGGTGGAGGTCCGGACGGAACCCGGCTCCTCTTGCGCGGTATATCTGGGCTATGCCTATGGACGGGGACATTTTCACACCGGCCGCCTGTCGATGGAAACCCGCGACGGGGTGACGTGGTTTCGCAGTATCCGGGCTCCGGGAGCTCCTGTTCTGTTGTTCTACTGGTTTGAGGTGGAATCGGACGGCAAGATCCACATTCTGCTCCGCAACCGGGAGCGCGCGGACGGAACCGGTGTGCCGGCAGACAAGCGACCGGATTTTCATACACACGAACGGTTCTCTCAATCCGCTTTCCAGATTACGGTATACGACGATGCGTTCACCACGCCGGAGTGGTTGCGGGGAGCGGTGATCTATCAGGTGTTTCCAGACCGGTACGCACGATCTATGTCGCGGGTACCGACCCGTTCCGCTGTGACGGAAAACCGGCCGGAACGTATTTTTCATGAAAACTGGGAGGATGATGTCGACTGGCGGGGACAACCGGATACCGGTTACATCGCCTGTGACTTTTTTGGAGGATCGCTCAAGGGGATCGAGGAAAATCTGGATCACATCGCGGCGTTAGGGGCGGAGGTCCTCTATCTGAATCCGGTGTTCGAAGCCCGATCCAACCACCGATATGACACGGCCGATTATGAGAAAATCGATCCGCTGCTGGGAACCGAAGAGGACTTTGCGTCGTTGTGTGCCGCTGCGCGGTCCCGGGGTATCAGGATCCTCCTGGATGGGGTTTTCAGCCATACGGGGGCGGACAGCGTGTACTTCAACCGCCTGTACCGGTATCCCGGGAACGGGGCCTGGCAGGAAGCGATGGGGGAGGGACGTTCTCCGTATTTTTCGTGGTATGCGATCCGGAACGAAGGAGACGCGATTCAATATGACAGCTGGTGGGGGTTTCCGGAACTTCCTACGGTCAACAAGGACGATTTGTCCTACCGCGCCTTCATTCTCGGCAGAGAGGGAGTATTGCGCCGATGGATCCGGAAAGGGATATCCGGCTGGCGTCTCGATGTCTCGGATGAACTTCCGGATGCCTTTTTGCGGGAGATACGACGCGCGGTCAAACAGGAGAATCCGGATGCCGCCATTCTCGGTGAAGTCTGGGAGGACGCGAGCAATAAAATCAGTTACGGCTCGTTCCGGGACTTTGCGTTCGGCACAACGCACGACTCCATCATGGGATATCCTTTCCGGAACGCACTGCTGAATTGGCTCACGCAACGAACCGCCGCTCCGGATCTCGTGAACGAGCTGGAAACGATCCGGGAAAACTATCCGCCGATGCTGTTCTACTGTGTCATGACCCTGATCGGCAGCCATGACGTCCCGCGGGCATTGACTGTACTGTCCGGACATCCGGATCCCGGCGACCGCGATCAACAGGCTTTCACATGGTTGTCACAAGAAGAGCGTCTGCGCGGACTGCGCTTACTGCGGCTGGCCGCGGTGTTCCAGGCGGTATATCCCGGCGCGCCGTCCGTCTATTACGGGGATGAAACCGGCCTGGAAGGATTCCGCGATCCCTTTAACCGGCGCACGTTTCCGTGGGGCTATCTGGACACCGCACTGGTCGAACACTTTTCGCAGGTGTTTGGCTGGCGGAAACGATTTGCTGTGTTGAAAACAGGTGCGTGCGAGATCCGGTCCGCAGGACCGGATGTGGTCTGGATTGTCCGACACAGTCAGGATGGAAAGGACGTTTTCGGCAGTAAAATCGACGGGGTAAGCCAGGTGGAGGCCTGGATCAACCGGTCCGGTGACCCCCGCGAGATTCCCCGGGGGGATTCCACTGTGCGGCTTGAACCATGGGAAGCGATCGTGACTGCGGACGGGGAACGCATCCTGTAAACACACTGTGATCGTTCACCGATACGTACCAGAGGAAGCAAGATGTAAAAAACAGGAAGCCGGCTGTACAACAGCCGGCTTCCTGCCTGTTGTGATCTGGTGCGGTCACCGGGACTTGAACCCGGACGGTTGCCCATACGCCCCTCAAACGTACGCGTCTGCCAGTTCCGCCATGACCGCAAGATCCGACCGTCACAGCAGTGCTTATTATATTGGTGCCGATGTTGCGTGTCAATACGGGTTTTCTTGACAGTCCGTTCAGATCATACTATAGTGTTCCTAAAAAGAACTACTAAGGAGGCGGCAGTATATGGACACGATGGATGCACTGCTCCGGTTTGGATTGACCCGGCAGGAAGCCACTCTCTATGTCCGGCTCTGCCGGGAAGGTCCAAAAAACGGGTACGAAGCCGCCAAAGAGACCGGCATCTCGAGATCCAACGCGTACACTGCCCTGGCTTCTCTCGCGGACAAGGGTGCGGTGGATACGGAAGAGGGAACACCGGTCCGGTATATCGCGGTTCCGCCGCAGACCTTTTGCGGGGCGCATATCCGGGAACTGGAAAGATTGACAGAACCACTGTCCCGCTCGTTAACCCAGCGGATTCATGTGGACGGGCCCGCCTATCTGACTGTGCGCGGTACCCCGCGTATTTTGTCCAAAATGGAGGAAATGCTCGACGCTGCCGGGGCGCGGGTCTACCTTGCCCTGCCGGCCCGTCTGCTGAAAGACCTGCTGCCGCGACTGGAAGACATGCTGCACAGAGGCTGCCGTGTCGTTATCCTCGGAACCGGTGGAAATCCGCTCCCCGGTGCTGAGTGGTATCAGGTCGACCGCCTGGACAATCGTGTCCGTATGATCGTTGACTCCTCGGTGGTTTTGACCGGCTCCCTGGAAGGAGAGCCGCCCACCTGTCTGTATTCCAGAGACATTCATCTGGTCGATTTGATCAAAGAAGCATTGCGCAGTGAAATGAAGCGCGACGGAAATGCTGCCGGCGCGACGGGAGGAAAAGCATGAGCAAGAAACCATTTATCGGTCCCGCCCCGCTTCGGGATATTGTGACTAGGTACCCGACCCCTTTCCACCTGTACGACGAGAAAGGGATCCGTGAAACCGCCCGTGCCTTGCATAAGGCGTTTGCCTGGAATCGTGGATTCCGGGAGTTTTTTGCGGTCAAAGCCAACCCGAATCCTGCAATTCTCAGGATCCTCCGTGAGGAGGGATGCGGGGCGGATTGTTCCTCTCTGACCGAGCTGATGCTCGCGGAACGCGTCGGATTTACCGGCAGGGACATCATGTTTTCCTCAAACGCAACCCCGGCGGAGGAATTCCGGCTCGCCCGGCGTCTCGGAGCGACGATCAATCTGGACGATATCACGCACATCGATTTTCTCGAACGGCATGCCGGGCTTCCCGACTCCCTGTGCTGCCGCTTCAATCCAGGCGGTACATTCCGGCTGGGGAACGACATCATGGATCAGCCGGGCGAGGCAAAGTACGGCTTCACCAGGGAGCAATTGACATCCGGCTTTGAGAGGTTGCGCCAGAAAGGGGTGCTCCGGTTCGGGTTGCACGCGTTTCTGGCCAGCAACACATCCGGTAACGCATATTACCCCGCATTGGCGGAAATCCTATTTCGGACAGCGGTCGAACTCAAGCGGGAGACCGGGATATCCGTTTCCTCCATCAATCTTTCCGGCGGCGTCGGGATTCCCTATCACCCCGATCAGACCCCGAGTGACATCGCCGCCATCGGGGAGGGCGTACGCGCCGCCTATGAGGCCATCCTCGAGCCGGAAGGCATGGGGGATACTGAGATCCACACCGAACTCGGCCGGTATATGCTGGGCCCCCACGGGTGTCTGGTGGCGACCGCCATCCATGAAAAGCACACCTACAAAGAGTATATCGGGCTGGATGCATGTGCCGCGAACCTGATGCGTCCTGCCATGTACGGTTCCTATCACCACATTACTGTTTCGGGAAAAGAAGATCTCCCGTGTGATCATGTGTACGACATTACAGGTTCCCTGTGTGAGAACAACGACAAGTTTGCCATCGACCGGCCGCTACCGGTCATCGAACCCGGCGACTTGCTGATCCTTCACGACACCGGCGCACACGGGTACTCGATGGGATACAACTACAATGGAAAACTCCGATCCGCTGAACTGCTGCTCCGCGAAGACGGTTCCGTCGAACGGATCCGGCGGGCGGAAACACCAAAGGACTACTTTGCCACACTGGACTTTACCGGGCTGTTTGACGATCTCGTTTGAAAGAGGTGTCCCGGTTGCGGTACTGATGACTTGTCAAACCTGTCAGGGTTCACGTATCATGTTTCTCGTAGTGCCGGATGACCGGCAGGGAAGGATGGTCAACAGGTATGTGGAAGTATGTCATTCTGGCCCTTTTCTTTATCGCCATGGTAGTCGTGGGAATCCTCTCGCATAAAAAAGTCAAAACCGCCGATGATTTTGTGATCGGCGGCCGGCGCATGGGACCCTGGCTTTCCGCCTTTTCCTATGTGACAACCTATTTTTCCGCTGTGATTTTTGTGGGATACGCCGGTCGTTTCGGGTGGGGATTTGGCGTCTCCGCCACCTGGATCGGCATTGCGAACGCAGTGATTGGAACCCTGCTGGCCTGGCTGCTGCTGGCCGAGCGCACCCGCAGGATGACCACGGATATGGGGGTGTCCACCCTGGCGGAGTTTTTCCGTCACCGGTATGACAGCAAAACCATGGAAGTTGCCGCTGCGGTGATCGTGTTTGTGTTTCTGATCCCTTACTCCGCCTCGGTATACCAGGGGTTGGGCTACATCATGCAGTCCTTTTTCGAAGGAACCATTCTGGAGAACATTCAGCTGAGCATGCTGGTGATCGCAGTGATCACCGGGATTTACGTCTTTTTCGGCGGTTACATATCGACCGCGGTGAACGGTCTGATCCAGGGTGTCATCATGATGGGCGGCGTCGCACTGCTGATCGCCCGCGTACTCAAGGTGCTCGGCGGACTGCAGGGCGGGCTGGATACCATGGCGGCGATTTCGGACGGCGTACCGGCCGGATCCCTGGCGACCGCTTTCGGTCCGAGTCCCTTCAACCTCCTTGTACTGGTACTGATGACCAGTTTTGGCACCTTCGGACTGCCGCAGATGATCGCAAAATACAGCGGCATCAAAAGCAGGGAGGCCGGTCGTCGCGCGACCATCGTCAGCCTGGTCGGTTCACTGATCATCAGCGGCGGTGCTTACTTCATGGGCGGATTCTCCCGTGCGCTGGTCGAGTCCGGTCATGTTCCGTTTGACGGAACGAATCTTGATCGACTGATGCCCGCAATTTTCCAGGTCATCCTTTCCCCCGAACTGATGGCGATACTGGTGATCCTGATGCTGTCCGCTTCGATGTCGACGCTGGCTTCCGTGGTCCTGGTATCGGCGCCGACATTCTCCAGGACCATTCTGGGCTTGAACAAGATCACTCCGATCCGGCTGCTCTGTCTCGTATTTGTGTTGATCTCCTATGTTGTTGCCACCACAAAAACCCCGATCGTCACCTTGATGTCGTTCTCCTGGGGGGCGGTATCGGGCGCGTTCATCGGTCCGTATATCTGGGGGCTCTACAGCAAGCGGATCACCCGGGCAGGCGCCTGGGCGGGGATGGCATCCGGTCTGGGCACCGTAGTGGTGAGTGCGTTGTTCATCGGTTTGACACAGACCATGGCGGTCGCAACCTCCTGGGCTCCCAAACTGGCCGTACTGGCATTGTGCGTATCGATGGTCGTCACACCGGTCGTCAGTCTGCTGACTTCCCGGGTTTCCAGAATCCCGGAAGGTTCCAGGTACGTGTCACCGGTAAAAGAGTAACTCTGGTTGCCGGCTGGCATCCGGCGGCACACTACGCTACAATAGACCCCGGGCCTTCCGGATATTGATGTCCGGGTGCCGGGCTTATTATCCATCTGCTGTGAGGTTTGTGATGAAAAAAATCCTATTGGGCAACGAAGCCGTCGCGCGCGGTGCCGTAGAGGCCGGCGTGCGTGTGGTGTCATCTTATCCGGGCACACCGAGTACCGAAATCACAGAAGCGATCTCGCATTACCCGGATCTGCACTGTGAGTGGTCGGTCAACGAGAAAGTGGGTATGGAAACCGTCATCGGGGCCAGCATTGCCGGTGTGCGTGCCATGACCTGTATGAAACATGTCGGCCTCAACGTGGCGGCCGATCCGTTGTTTACCGCTTCGTATACCGGTGTTGGTGCCGGACTTGTGGTCGTGGTTGCAGATGACCCCGGGATGCATAGTTCACAAAATGAGCAGGACAGCCGTCATTACGCCCGCGCAGCCAAGCTCCCGATGTTCGAACCGTCTGACAGCCAGGAGTGCGCGGATTTCACCAGGATTGCCTTCCGGTTGTCCGAACAGTATGACACTCCGGTCATGATCCGGCTTACCACCCGCGTTTCGCATTCCCGGTCTCTTGTGGAGGAATCCGATCCTGAGATCCCGGAAGTGAAACCGTATGCAAAAGACATGGCGAAATTCGTGATGATGCCTGCAATGGCTGTTGCGCGCCACGCGGTCGTCGAGCAGCGTCAAGCCGCTTTGGCTGCGGCCTCTCCGGAAGTCGGACTGCATAAGATACGCCGCGGCTCGTCCGGGCTTGGGATCGTGACGTCCGGCATCGCTTATCAGTATGTGCGCGAAGCTTTGCCGGATGCTTCGGTCCTCAAGCTCGGCATGGTATGGCCTCTGTCGATCGACCTCATCCGGGATTTTGCAGCGACTGTCGACCGGCTGGTCGTGATCGAAGAACTGGACCCTTTCCTCGAAACCGAAATCAAAGCTGCGGGCATTTCCTGTGAAGGCAAATCGCTTTTCTCGCTTTTGGGCGAATACACCGCCACTGAAATCCAGGCCGTGCTGACCGGAACCCTTCCATCTGCCGCGGTCTCCTGTGACGTTATGCCCGCAGCTCCTGCCCGTCCGCCCGTCATGTGTGCGGGATGCCCGCATAAAGGATTGTTTCTCGCCCTTTCCCGTCTCAAGGCGGTCGTGATGGGCGACATCGGCTGCTACACCCTCGGAGCACTGGCTCCGATGAATGCCATGGATGCCTGCGTCTGTATGGGGGCTTCAGTCGGCATGGCACACGGCGCGGATAAAGCCGGCGCGCCCGATCTGGCAGGGCGCACTGTGGCAGTGATCGGCGACTCCACTTTTATTCATTCGGGTATCGGCAATCTGATCAATGCGGTTTATAACCGGAGTGCCATTACGGTTGTGGTCCTCGACAATTCGATCACCGGCATGACGGGCCACCAGCAGAATCCGTCGACCGGTCTGGATATCCGTCTGCAGCCGGCGCCTGTGCTGGATCTCGAAGCTTTGTGTGCCGCGATCGGGGTCCGCAGTATCCGTGTGGTGGATCCGGCGGACACGTTCGCCTCGCAGAAAGTGCTTGCAGAGGAAATGGCCAGGCCCGATGTGTCCGTAGTCATCGCCCGGCGCCCCTGTGCGTTGATACCAACGGGAAAAGGCACGGAACGCGCGGTGGTCGACTATGACAAATGTACGAAATGCGGCGCCTGCCTGCGCTTGATGTGTCCTGCCCTCACACCCGGCGCGGACGGCAAGCCGGTGGTCGATCCCGATACCTGCAATGGATGCGGACTCTGTATCGGGGTCTGCCGGTTCGGAGCGTTGGGCAAGGAGAAGAAGTGAGATGAAGATCAACGGGAAAAACACACTGGATATTGTACTGGCGGGCGTCGGCGGTCAGGGGACACTGGTTGCCGGGCGTCTGCTGGGGGCTGTGGCACAGACACTGTCAAAAGACGTCAAGGTTTCCGAAGTACACGGCATGTCACAGCGTGGCGGCAGCGTCATCACCTATGCACGACTGGGCGACGAAGTTTTCTCACCGACCGTGGAGGAAGGCCGCGCGGATTTTCTTCTGGCTTTTGAAGAACTTGAAGGCTTACGCTGGGCGCCGCTGCTCCGCAGAGGCGGTGTCGCGCTGCTCAACAGCCAGCATATTCTCCCGCTCCCTGTCAGTCTGGGACGGGCACAGTATCCGGAACATATTGCCGAAACATTGGAACATGCCTGCGGCGGGGAGTCCAGGGTGGTACGGCTGGACGCGCGCGCGCTTGCGCTCGAGGCCGGCAGTCCGCGTTCGGTCAATGTGGTGATGCTCGGTGCGATGGCAGCTCTTACCGATTTACCGGAAGAGGTGTGGGAGCAGGCGATCGATCAGGTCCTGCCCGAACGCTTGCGCGCAGTGAACCACAGAGCGTTTCAACTGGGATATGGCGTACCGGGAGCATCCTTGTTATGATGAAAGCATAAAAGCTTTCCGTAACGGCCGGATCGGGACGGATTTGTCCCGGGCCGGCGCACCGAGATGGAGGTGGAACGATGCTGGTCGAACAGATTTCCGTTTTTTTGGAAAACAAATCCGGCAGGCTCGCGGAAGTGACG
>CAZBKR010000016.1:0-18997 GCA_964492455.1 uncultured Oscillospiraceae bacterium | reverse complement strand
CCTTCCTGCAGCATGGCAAGTACTTTCATGACTTCTTCATTCATCGGAATTTCCTCCTTTGAGCATACGGATCGCTGCTTCGTGCGTGATTTCTCCGCGTGACATCCGATCGAGGATCTCCATCCGGTTGAGGGCGGGTCTGGCTTCGTGGCCATCGAAATCCAGTGCCGCCAGCAACTCGTCCAGCCGGTTGCGCGCGGTGGGGTAGGAGATGTCCAGGAGGGCGCCCACATCTTTTAGATTTCCCCGGCAGTACAGGAAGGTCTCCAGGAACAGCAGTTGCTCCGGACGCAACCGCATATACCTTGAGAGCGGGTACTGGCCGGAAACCGCCGTGCTGCAGACAGGACATCTGAGAGATTCGATCTGCATGGTGTTTCCGCAAGAGGGGCAATGGGTGGGAATGTTTTGTCTGTTCATAAGGTCACCTCCACAATCAAGATCATGCATCAGAAATTCATAAAAGTCAAGAAGAAATTCAATAAAATCAAAAACAAAATCAATAAAACGAAAAACAGAGTCAATTATTACGTAATGCGTGGCTCGGATCGAACAGTTCGTATGTAAGCAATATGCCGATAATACTCGCGCACCGATGAAATGTGTTTTATACTCTTCATAGTCTGAACCACCATCAAGAACGTCGGAGGTATCGACCATGAGCCAAGCCATGACCAGCAACGAATATCTCTCCCATGTGTTTACAGGGATCGAGACCAACCCCCATATCCAAGCCGGTGCGAAAACGATGAAAGGGGTCTATCTGGAAGCGACCAAACTCGAGTTGCACCGCCGGGGACTCCCTTCCGGTCCGTTCGAATACGAGTATCTCAAACCACAGCTGGATCGGATCCGCGCCCGTGAAGACTGTGCCGAATTCGGTATTCCGGCGATGATCCGCATGCTCAAGGAGTATCGCGATCTCATGCCTGCCGCAGTTGTTACCGAGATGGAAGAGACCCTGATCGGATTCCGTTATTGGCTGGATGAACCGGGTGAGATCAACGCATGCTATTTTACTGAAAACCACCAGCCGCTGTACCACAGTGCGGAATATCTGGTAGGCGCGATGTTCCCGGACCGCATCTTTCCGTCCAACGGTAAAGACGGGCGCTGGCATATGGAGCACGGACGCCGCTGCCTCGAACGATGGACCGGCTGGAGAGAAACGTTTGGCTTCAGCGAGTGGTTGACCAACTACTATGCGGAAGACATGATCGCGCTGCTCGGCGTGATTGCCTACGGAGAAGACCGCACGCTGGCGAACCGGCTCCGCGCACTGGTCGACACGATGATGTTTGACATCGCAGTCAACACATTCCGCGGGCACTGGATCGGGTCTGCGGCGCGCGTATACGCACTGTACCTGGTCGAACCGTCCAATGAGGCGATTGGACCGATTTCCCGTCTGTACTGGGGCGAGGGGTCGATCGACGGAGGGATTGCGGATTGTGCCATTATGATGGCGATCTACAACTACGAAGTACCCGAGGCGATCGTCAAGGCCGCAAAAGATCCGTCGAAGGTGATCATCGGAAAAGAGCGGATGAGCGTCAACACAAAGGATGCCAAACTCTATGGTGTGGATCCGGCAGATTTTGAGAACATCATGTTCTTCTGGGGTCTGCAGGTATACGATGCGGTCGATGTCATCGAGAATTCCTCCAAGGTCATGATCCCGAGCAACTGGATGAACGAGCGCATCAATGCCTACAAAGAAAAGTACAAACTACACCGCATGGCAGGTCTGCCCTTTGATGAAGATCCGGACTTCACTGCCATGACACAGGTCGACCTGTACACGTATAAAACACCGGATTATGCCGTCAACTGCGCGCAGGATTTCCGCAAAGGGAAAATGGGCTATCAGCAGCATATCTGGGGTGCCAACCTGGGCGGTCGCGCGAAGGTCTTTACAAACCATCCGGGATCGATGGAGTACTGGGACCGTCCCAACATGATCGCCGGCAACAGTTTTATGCCGCGTGCTGCGCAGCATGAAAACGTCGTTCTGTGTGTCTATCGCGTGCCGGCGGATCATATCCGCATGCTGGAGACACACGCCTATTTCCCGCAGCACGAATTTGACGAGATCGTCGAAAAAGACGGCTGGGTATTCGGCCGTAAAGACAACGGCTATATCGCGCTCGGATCGCTGATGCCGGCACACTGGAAACCGGTCGAAGCCGCGATGTACCAGGCAGCCTACCGCGTCGGCTGGGAGCCGCATTTCAAACGCGCGAAACCCAGCATCTACCACGCCAACGGTCATGCGAACGTCTGGGTCGCGGAACTGGGCAGCAAGGCACAAAACGGGAGCTTCGAGGCTTTTGTCGCTGGCTTTGACGGTCTTGCGATCGAAGGAGACACCTTTGGGTTTGCCTACCATTCGCCATCCCAGGGGAAGATGACATTTGGCTGGGATGTGCCGCTGACGGTCAAGGGGGAAGAAGTCCCGATCACAGATTATCCGCGCTATGACAATCCGTATTGCAAAGCGGACTTCCCCGCGAAAAAACTGGTCATCCGGTGCGACGGAAGCGAAGCGGTACTGTAGTCAACACGACACCTGAAAGATAAGCAAAAGGATCCTGCTGGTACGGCGGGATCCTTTTGTCTGCCGGGCGGTCTAATAGTCGGTTCTTGTGCGGGCTGCGGCATTGGGTTGGCCAAAGTCATATTTCTCAATCGGTTCCGGTCCCCGGATGACTTTGCGGGAGATTTTGAGCACGCCTTCCCGGTTGGTGCGGATCCGCCATTCGACGAGCATGATGTTGCCTTCCAGTATCTCGATCCCCGTGATGCCGCGGGAATGGATACAGCACCCCGCGTTGAAATAGGGGAGATCTTCAAATCGCGGGAATTTTGGGCGATGCGTGTGTCCGCAGATCAGCATCAGCTGATGAGCCGCGATGGATTTGTTGAAGTTTTTTTCGATTTTGTGCCGTTTCTGCTCGTTCCGCGCAGGGCTGGAGGGATTGCGGAATCCCAGCAAATGCATGCCCCGCCAGAAGAACCGCACCATAAACATCGTGATATACCAGAGCTGGTCGTTCATCAGATCTCCCTGATGTCCATGGATGGTCAGGATTTCCTGCCCGGACACCCGGTGTTTGAGGAGCAAGGCTTCCTCAGCGATCAGACCGGGGAACAAATCGCTCATCTGCTCGGTATACTCGTCGTAATACTGTTCATAATGTTTGCGGACATAGTCCGGATTTTTCAGAAACATATTATGGTTGCCGTACAAAAGGATCATCCGATCCTCGTCAAAGAACTTTTTGAGTGTCATGAAGATATCGCTGTGGGCCAGCCGGATGTGCCGGAAACGGATGTGTTCGGAGAGTTCGTCCCCGTCGCCGGCTTCAATATAGGTGTATCCGTTGTAATAATAGTAGTTCATCGCAAACAGATAGATGTTCTGGTTGCGGGAAAATTCGTCAGAGAGGCTATTGTCGCCCCGGTGGCAGTCGCTGAAAATAATGAACCGCGATGTGTCGTCGAACGCTTCTATACGGGCGTTACGATAGGCTTTCATCAATCGCCGGTCGGTTCTCATAGACACCTCCTTCTGCCGTGAAATGGTTTTCATACGGCCTGACGTGTCATATCCAGTATAGCATCCTGCATGATACGATCATGGATATTACTGTGTGCGAAGGGGATAGGCGCATGAAAAACAATCTGGTTCTCATCGGGATGCCGGGCAGCGGCAAGAGTACGATCGGTGTTTTGCTGGCCAAAAAACTATGTCTGCAATTTATTGATACCGATCTGATCATCCAGGAAAGGGAAGGGATGTCGTTGCAGAATATCCTTGCGCAACATGGCCAGAAAGGGTTTCTGGAGAAGGAGCGCGAAGCCATTCTGTCCATCCGCGCTGATCGGAGCGTGATTGCTACCGGCGGCAGCGCAGTCCTGATCCCGGATGCGATGCATCACCTCGGTACAGATGGATTTGTCGTCTATATCGACGTCCCCGTGCGAAGGCTGGAACGCAGAGTCCGGAACATGAAGTCCCGGGGGATCGTGCTGGCGCCCGGACAAACCCTCCGGGATCTGGAATCCCTGCGTAAACCTCATTATTTACGGTATGCTGACTGGGTTTACCGCTCCGGATCACAAAAGCCTTCACAAGCCGCCGAGCAGATTGCAGAAGCCTTCTTAATTTCTTGACGCGCTCAAATGTTCCATTAACTTTGCCCATGCAAAGCGCGTTCTTTCAAAGTCCGCGAGATGTCGATCGGATCTGCGGGCAAATTTCTCAAATTCCGACAGCACTTCCATGAATCCCGGCTGCTTGAAATATTCACACAATGCGGGCAGAGAACGGGTCAGGTTATCCCGGATTGATGTGATCAATCCATCAAATTCTGCAGGCCTCGTGATTTTCAACAGGAGCGGCTTATACCGGATCCATCCGATGCATGCTTTGAAAAAGCGGTTGGCTACATCCGGGTGATCTGCATGAATCTGTTTTAGTCGGATCGGCAGCACGCCATCAAGCAGACACTGATAGGTAGAAAATCCGTCGTGGAACGAGTACGTCGGGATACGCAGCACGCTCCGGTTCCCAAGACAGGTGGCCAGAAACGTGTCTTCGCCGCGTGCGCCAGGGGGATTGTAAAAAGGAAACACCCGTGTCGGATCGCTGAGATGGATGCACAGGTTGGCGCCTGAGATGAACTTTAATCCGAGAGTTTCCTCCACAACTTCAGGGGTGTGACGGGTAAGAATGTGCTTGTCCGCGTAGGTGACCCCTCCGTCCTGCATGATACTCTCAATCTTTTCCCATTGGATGATATCGTTGCTGATGGCTTCGATAAACAGGCGAAAGTCGGAAGCGGTCAGCGTATCGTCAAATCGGATTTGCGGGATGGGTGACACATACCCGCAATGATGTCCATGGGTGATGTCGACCTCGCCGATATGGCGCAGATGTTCTGCCAGGACTTCCTGTCCGCTCCAGAGGGCTCCATTGCTTGAACGCGTAACCGCCAGGGGGTATTCGTCATCGTCAAGAAACACCAGACAGTCCATCTTGTTTTTGATTGCCATATAGAGAACTGCGTTCCGCTTTCCGGCATATCCCTTCCCGAAAAGCAGCCGGGCTTCCTCCGCGGTCAGTACCCCTTCACGTGTCAGGAAATCGGACTCTTCAGCGATGTTGCCGGACCCGATAAACCACCGCCGGTCGATTTGGTCGGTCAGGTCTTTGTGCAGATGCGTATAGTCCTGGAGGCGGGTTTTGTTGTAATCCAGATCATAAGCGACAAACAGGTTCAAGCTGACGCTCCTGTCTGCCACCAGGCCGGACTCCTGCCAGTTATAGATGTTGGTGCGCAACACTTTCCGGAAACTTTTACGTCCGGTCGCAAAACCGATGCCGGCACGAATGGGTGTGGAAGAATGCATAATTAATACTCCTTTTCGAGTTATTATAACATATTGCAGAATGCGCAAAGTCTGGCTTTGATCCTGGACGTTCCGGAAGGTAAAATAGGAATGCTTGTCCCATGGGAGGACGAAGGAAGGGGTGGCACTGCTACATGATGGAAACGACGGTCAGGGGACATCAGTTGGTTCTGGAAACTTCACCCCGGTTGTTTGCGCCCCACGCACCAGACCGTGGAACCCTTGCTATGCTTGGCTGTGCCACATTTCAGCCGGGCGAACGCATTCTGGATCTGGGCTGCGGATACGGGCTGGTCGGCATCGTCGCCGCGCTGGAGGCGGGGAGTGAAGGCGTTGTGATGCTGGATGTGGATGCGTCTGCGGTCGCTGTTGCAGCACGCAATGCGGCTCGGAACGGTGTGCCGGAGATCCGGACCTTGGTGAGCGACGGATTTACCCGGCTGGACGACGCGGAATATGACTGGATCTTGAGCAATCCGCCCTATCATGCGGACTTTTCCGTTCCGCGCCTGTTTATCGAAAAAGGGTTTAACCGTTTGCGGATCGGAGGCCGGATGCTGATGGTCACCAAGCGGAAGGACTGGTATCAAAACAAGTTCATCGCCGTCTTCGGCGGGGTCAAGATCACAGAAACCGACGGGTACTTTGTGTTTATGGGGGAGAAACGGCAGAACTCCTATGCCGGAGGGAAAAAGGCCAGGACCGGCAAATCGAAATCTCCTTCACCCTCCCGAACGTGAGTACCAGCTGCCTCAGAATCCGCCCGGAAGCGTCTTTTCAATCCGGGCGAACACTTCACCGATTTTGGCGGACAGCAAGAGGTCGGCATCCGCGTCGAGCGGCGTCTTGTCGCGGTTGATCAAGACCAGACGTTCTCCACGGTAATAGCGAACCAGTGCGGCTGCCGGATACACGGTCAGAGAAGTCCCGCCGACGATCAGGAGATCCGCGGCGGCGATGGCCGAAACGGCTCCCCGTAGAATGACGGGGTCGAGGTCTTCTCCGTACAGAACGACATCCGGACGTATCAATCCGCCGCAAGCGCAGCGCGGGATACCGGAGTCATCGCACAAGACACCTGTCTCGTCTATGCCATACTTTTGTCCACAAGCGATACAGTGATTCCGATGGATGGATCCGTGCAATTCGAAGACGCGCCGGCTGCCTGCCTTTTGGTGCAGTCCGTCGATGTTTTGAGTGACGACCGCATCCAGACGGCCCAGCGCTTCCAGGCGGGCCAGTACACGGTGTGCGGCATGGGGGAGAGCGGAAGGAACCATCATATGCCGGTGGTAAAACGCAAAGAACGCTTCCGGAT
This sequence comes from uncultured Oscillospiraceae bacterium, assembly GCA_964492455.1. Taxonomy (GTDB): domain Bacteria; phylum Bacillota; class Clostridia; order Saccharofermentanales; family UBA5734; genus JAAYKS01. Next base: position 12,264 of record CAZBKR010000016.1, on the reverse strand, counting down.
GCCGCTCCAGAGTGGTGGCACTGAGCAGTTCCTCCGGAGGGAGTCCGTTCGGTTCACCAGGCATGCGGTACAATCCTGCCGCCCCCCGGAAATCGGGAATTCCGCTTTCCGTCGAGACACCCGCCCCTCCGAAAAATACGATGTGGCGACCCTCTAGAACCCAGCGTTCGAACGTTTCCAGACGTTCCGATAGACGACTGTTCTTCATACTCCGATTGTACGCTCCGAACTGGTGGGAAGCCAATTTTTTCTGGGACTTACCTATTTAAACCGATCGGCTGCAACGAACAATCTGCCTTTGCGGGAGTGTCCGCCTATTTCCGCGAGAACCGCTTTCCCCCGCCCACGCAAGGCGATACGGTCTCCCTGGACGAGCGTTTTGTCCGGGTCTGTACAGACGATCCAGTTCAATTGCACATCCCCTCGCCGGATATGTTCGGAAGCGTCCGCCCGTGACAGGCGAAACGCCAATGCGAGTAACGCGTCCAGGCGTGGTGACGCGACGGTTCCGGTCATTCGTTCTTTTTCCTGCAGATCTTCTCCGGCCGGATATTGTTCCAACGGGACTTTTCGCAGCCGCACCGCAAATCGTCCCATCCGCTCAACCGTATTCAAAACGGTATCCAGTACAGCAGGGTCCAGGACGATCCAGGCCAGACCGCGGGACGAATCCACCGCGATATCCCCGACAAAGTCCCTCCGGATGCCGGAGGCCAGCAGGGCTCCTAAAATATCCCGATGGCCCGGTCCGGCTCCTGCCTGTGGAGAACTCCAGATTTCAACGACACAGAACCGGGCGGACAAATCGATCCATTCCTCCGGGTTATCGGTGCCTGCGGGAAAGGGGACTGCGCAGAATCGACGGCGTTCCGCTCCCGGAGCTCCACCGTGGAAGAACCATCCGGCAGTGTCTTTCGCAGCGGGTTTCCACCCTTCGTGACGGGCAGCGGCTTCCGCCGCGCCCTGCTCCGCAGGACTGAGAAAATGGGAACAACGTGGTATGGATTGTCTTTCGGCTGTGTCGAGCAGGTCGAGGATCCGCTGCCGGATCGGGAACAGGTCTTTGTCCATGGTTTCATCTCCGTGTAAAAATCGATGCCGGAAGCGCGTTTCGCGCGTCCGGCATCGAATGTGGTGCTCGCGACCGGACTCGAACCGGTATGGTTTCCCGGCGGATTTTAAGTCCGCAGCGTCTGCCTGTTCCGCCACGCGAGCCTGGACACAAATCAGTATAGTGATGGCAGCCCGCAGTGTCCAGAACCAGCTGCATCCCCGGAACCGACCGAAGCTTCAGGAGACGGGACGGTCGACAGATTCCTCGATGAACTGGTTGAGATAGAGGTTGTGGTAATGTCCCTTTTTTCGCATCAGTTCGCGATGGGTTCCGTCCTCAATGATGCGCCCATCTGAGACGACGAGAATCCGATCCGCACTGCGGACGGTGGACAGCCGGTGCGCGATGACAAAGGACGTCCGGCCCTTCAACACTTCCACGATGGCCCGCTGAACCAGTTGTTCCGTCTCCGTGTCAACCGAGGAAGTCGCTTCGTCCAGTACAAAGATCCGGGGGTCTGCCAGGATGGCGCGGGCAAAGGAGATCAGTTGCTTTTCGCCGGTCGAAAGACGGTTGCCGCCTTCTCCGACTTCCGTTTTGTAACTGTTTTCGGTCTTGATGATAAAATCGTGCGCCGAGACCAGTCGTGCGGCCGCCTCTACTTCCTCGTCTGTCGCATCGAGCTTCCCGTAGCGGATATTGTCCGCAATGGTGCCGCTGAACAGATGCGGAGACTGGAGTACGTACCCGAGATGGGAATACAGCCATTGCATCGGGAGGGATGTGTAATCCTGCCCGTCGATCCGGATGGTGCCCGATGTGGGCTCGTAAAATCGGCAGATCAGGTTGACGATGGTGCTTTTCCCGGCACCGGTTTCGCCGACCAGCGCGATGACCTGGCCAGCCTTGACCTCGAGGCTGAAACGGTCCAGGATGATCTCTTCGCCTCCGTACGTAAATGTGACATCTTCAAAGGAGACATCCCCGCGGATAACGGGCCAGGGCTCTTTCCCGTCTCCGTCTTTGATTCCGTATTTTTCCACCACTTCCGGCGCATCGACGATTTTCGGTTCTTCCGCCAGCAGAGACATGACACGCTCCGCGGCCGCCTGTGCGGACTGCATTTCCGCGATCAGGCGGGAAATATGTCGAATCGGCTCGAAAAACCGTTGCACGTAGGAGACAAACACATACAGCGTTCCGATCATGATGACACTGTCGACCGCCATGTTCCCGCCCCGCCAGAGAACCAGCGCGATCCCGACCGCACCGAGCAGTGATACCGCAGGGAGATACAGTGCGGAAAGAACCGCTGCACGTACGGAGGCTTTGTACATCCCGGAGGTGAGCTCGGTGAATTCCTCGAGATTTTTATCTTCGCGTCTCATGGTCTTGCTCGTTTTGGCGCCCATGATCCCTTCGTTGAAACCACCCGTGATCCGGGAGTTCTGCTTCCGGATTTCGCGGTGGGACTTCAGGAGCCGCTTTTGGAAATACATGCTGACTGCCGCCAGAGGCGGGACAACGATCATAGCGATCAATGCCAGACGCCAGTCCAGCAGAAACATCGCGCCGGTAATAAAGAACAAAGTGCCAAACGCCCAGGCGATGTCCGTGAGACCCCAGGCGATGATTTCGCTGAGCCGTCCGGTATCGGACACCATCCGTGCCATGATCCATCCGACCGGAGTCTTATCATAATAGGAGAAAGATAGATTCTGGAGTTTGTCGAATCCCGCTTTTCGGATTTCGAATGACAAATGGATTTCCACACTGCCGGCAAAATGAATGAAAAGCCGGATCATAACAGCTTGCCCCAGAACGATCACAAAGAACAAAACACAGAAAAGCAGCAATCCGCTCAGATCCCGGTCCGCGATAAAATGGTTGATCGCATAACGCGTCAGCAGCGGCGTCGCGCTTTCCAGAACCGACAGGGTGACCAGACTCACCAGCAGCCCGATGATCAGGGGTTTGCAGGTGCGCGTAAAGGACAGCAGCCTTTTCCAGAGGCTGGCATCGAACTTTTCTGAATAATCTTTCTCTTCCAGCCTGGCGTCCAGACTCATATATTTCCCTCCAGCTCTTCGACGTCCGACAGCGCGTTCTGGATGTCATACACCCGTCTGTACAGACCATCTTGTCCGAGCAAATCCGTATGGCTGCCCTGTTGCGTGATCCGGCCATCCTCGACGACGAGAATTTTATCGGCTTCCGACAAGGTCGCGATCCGATGGGAGATGATAAAGGTGGTCGCTCGCTTGCGACGCTGGGCAAGTTCGGAACGGATGCGGGAGTCGGTTTCCGTGTCCACCGCGCTCAGAGAATCGTCGAACACCAGGATCGGACATTCCCGGATCAGGGTGCGCGCGATGGTTACGCGCTGCTTTTGTCCACCGGACAATGTCACGCCGCGCTCACCGACCATGGTCTGATACCCTTCCTCAAAGGCCAGGATATCTTCATGGATCGCTGCAGTGCGGGAAACTTCGTATACGGCTTCCTCCTGTGCTTCAGGGCGAGGCATGCGGATGTTGTCGAAGAGGGTCCGCGAAAACACAAACGGTTCCTGCAGGACGAAACCTACGTTCCGGCGCATGCTTTTCCGTGAGATCGCTGTGATGTCTTTGCCGTCCACGAGGATCTTGCCGCCGGTCGGATCGTACAACCGCTGCATCAGATACATGATCGTGGATTTGCCGGATCCGGTTGGCCCCAGCACCCCGATCGTTTCACCCGGACAGGCTTCGAACGTGATGTCGTGCAATATATCTCTTTCATTTCCACGATAGGCGAACGAAACGTGTTCAAAACGGATCTGTCCTGTCGCTTCGACGTCTTCCAGTCCTTCGTCAGAAGGTTCTGCTTCGGTGTGCAGGATTTCCTGGAGTCTTCCAAAGGAGATCTGCATCCGGCCGGCGTCGGACAGCATGCGGGCCAGTCCCCGAAGGGGGTAGAGCAGCATCTCGGTATAGCCGACAAATACGATCATCAGACCAAGCGTGATGTGCTGATCTACTACAAAGACCACTCCGACCACGGTTGTTATGCCGATCTGCAACAGGCAGATAAAATCAGAGTACATCCAGAAATTGGACATGAGCCGGATGAACTCTGCGGCACATTTCTTGAGCACCTGGTTTTTCTCGTCAAATTTAGCTCTCTCATGATCCTGCCTCGCAAAAGCCTTGACCACCCGGATGCCGGTCATGCTTTCCTGCAGCACCGTGGACAGACTGCCTTCCGCTTCGTCCCATTTCTGGGCAGCGTCGCGCTGTTTGCGAAAATACAACAAAGCGGACAGGAATATGAGCGGTGTACTGGCCATACTGATAAGCGCCATCCGCAAATCAAGCGCAAGCATGAACACGATGCTCGCGACCACCAGGCAGACACAGCGGATGATCTCATACACCTGACCGTTGATGAAACGCCGGATCGTATCGACATCCGAAGTGCATCTCTGGACGAGATCTCCGGTTTCGGCAGTCGCGTGGTAGGCGAACGGGAGACTCTGAATGTGCCGGTACAGGGTATCGCGCATTTTGCGCGATCCGGTTTCCGCAACCATCGAACTCCAGCGGCCCCGGAAAAACCCCATCAAGCCTTCCACCCCATGGAGCCCGATTATGATCAGTCCGAGGATCCAGATGTTGCGCAGAAAAAACGCGCGTCCGCCCGCCTGCTCATACATTCTGAGCAGGAAACCCGGCAGTGAAGGTTCCACCCCGTTGAGGACCGTGTCGACAATGAAACGGAACACCAGCGGCGTCAACATCGACAAGGCGGCTCCAGCCACGGTAAGCACGGTGGTGCCGGAGAACCGGAACCCTTGCCCTTTATAGAAGCGTACAAATTCACCGAGCCGGAACCGGTGTTTCCGGCTGCCGTTATCGTCCATACCGTCCTCCCAATATAAACGGGGTTCAAAACACAATAAACAGAAAAACATTTTAGCATGTGTTTCATTTTTTTGGAACGCCCCGGAATATGCTAAAATGTGTTGCATCCAGATTGCTGTCGGCCTGCGAACAGGGCGGCGCTGAGGGGACGGAAGCGGATATGGCAAAGATCCTTGTCACAGGAGGCGCGGGTTTCATCGGAAGCCATACTTGCGTCGAACTGCTCGGGCATGGCCACGAGGTCGTGATTCTGGATCATCTGGGGAACAGCAGCCGGGTTGTTGTCGACCGGATCGGAGAAATCACGGGCATAAAGCCTGCCTTTGTACTGGGCGACGTCAGGGACCGTGATCTGGTGCGCAACACGCTGGCATCCGGGATTGATGCCGTGATCCATTTCGCCGGCTGGAAAGCGGTTGGAGAGTCAGTGGAGCAACCGCTGCGTTATTATACAAACAACCTTGACAGTACCATGGTACTCTGCGGAGAAATGGATCGTGCCGGTATACGCCGCCTTGTTTTCAGTTCTTCCGCAACCGTGTATAGGTCGCCGGCAACAGTACCTGTTCGCGAGGAGGCTCCGTTGTGGTGCGACTCCCCCTACGGCTGGACCAAATTCATGAACGAGCGAATTCTATCCGATGTAGCGGCTTCCGATCCTGCGTGGTCAATGCTTCTGCTCCGGTATTTCAATCCGGTCGGAGCCCATCCGACCGGCAGGATCGGGGAAGATCCTTCCGGGATCCCGAACAACCTGGTTCCTTATATCACGCAGGTCGCGATCGGACGAAGGGAATTCCTGACAGTCAACGGCAATGATTATCCGACACCCGACGGTACCTGCATTCGTGATTATATCCATGTACAGGATCTGGCCTCGGGGCATGTGGCAGCCATCGACTATTGCCTGTCGCATCAAGGGGTCGAGACAGTCAATCTGGGAACCGGTACCGGAAGCAGTGTGCTGGAGATGGTGCAGGCGTTTGAACAGGCCAACGGGATCCGTATTCCTTACCGTATCGGGCCCAGACGGCCGGGGGACGCACCGGTAAGTTATGCTGATCCTTCCCGGGCGGCGGATGTACTGGGATGGCATGCCCGGTACGGAATTCGAGACATGCTGCGCGACGCCTGGCATTGGCAGCAGTCCAACCCTGAGGGCTACAAAGCACCGGGCAGCATAGAAAACCAATCCGGCAACAGGTGAAAAAGGTGAAACAGAACCGACACGACAACCAGAAAGAAGAACGGCCGATCCCTGCGCCTTCAGGCGAGGTGGAACAACAGTCCGTCCGCGATGTGCGGCCGCGTTATGGAGCAACCGGGTCTGCAGATGCGGACGATATTCGCCGTATTGTGGCGAAGTCCGCGCGGAAATCGGAACATGAAGCCAGGCGGCCACCGATACCAAAAGCGAAGGCTGCCCAGCCTGCCGTTCGTCCCCGCGGCATGCGTCAGCACATCGCGGTGTTCTTGCGCAACAGGCAGCGGCGTAAAGCACGACGTAAAATCACTCCCGCCATGCGGGTGGTTCGCCGCGTCGCATTGATTCTGGCGGTGCTGCTGGTTGTCCTCGCAGGGTTGGGGTATGCGGCGGTCACTTATGCTTTGAGCCTCATTCAGCGACCGGGTGCGACAACAACCCAGTCCGTTCGACCTGGTTCTACCACGCCGACGGTGTACACTACCCAGCCGACCCAGTATAAACCGCCCGAATTCAAAGGGATTCAAAACATCCTTCTGCTCGGTGTCGACGATCGTCGCGTGGTGAATGGTGAATCGTACAACAACAGTGACGTCATGATGATCGTCACGGTCGATATGGACAACAAGACGGTCAAACTGACCTCACTGCAACGCGACATGGCTGTCTATATCCCCGGGTACGGGCTGCACAAACTGACCGATTCCCACGGGTACGGCGGTGCGGATCTGACGATGCAGACGATCAACGAGAATCTGCGGCTCAGTCTGACAGACTATGTCGCAGTCGACATCAACGAATCCGAACGGTTGATCGACCTCGTCGGGGGTATCGACCTGTATGTCGAGGAAGAGATCCTCTGGTATGTAAACGAATGCATCGGCAACCAGAATGTCTGGTTCCCGGATTATGGTGAGTCGCCTTTTCTGACGCAGGGAGGCATGCAGCATCTGGACGGGCGGCAGGCGGTCGGTTATGCACGGGTCCGGTCCTATGACAGTGACTATAAACGCATGGGCCGTCAGCGGGAAGTGCTGCAGGCTGTTTTCGATGCGTTCATGAAAGCGAGTCTGCCTCAGAAAATATCCATGATCACCGAAGGCCTCAAGTGCATCTATACGACCCTGTCCGATGCCGAGATCCGGAAACTGGCGGTGAACATCGCTCCTTCGATGAAAAATGAAATCCTGCAGAAACAGGTGCCGGATCCCACAAAGTACGGGGTGGAGTTCATCGAGTCCTCAGATTTCATGATCCGTGCCGATTTTGGCGCCATCATTCCCGGACTGTACGAATTTCTGTTCAACGACTCGACCCTTCCGTTCGATCCGCCCCTGGAAGTGCCCGGTGCGCCCAATGCCAGGCAGGGGTTGCCCCCCGGGCTGTATGACCAGTGGAAGGGACCTTCGTCCACAACGACAGCGGTGCCCACGACGAGCGCTTCGACGACCGTCGAGACGACTGTTCCTACCGAAACCACACAACCGACGATGCCGCCAACCGCGGCCCCGACGACGACCAAGGCGACCACAGCAGTGACCACGACGACAACGGCGGCCACGACAACATCAGCGGCCACGACAACAACGGTGGCTCCGACGACCAAGGCGACAACAACAGCCCCGACAACAACAGCGACCTCTATGACAACGGCAGCCACGACGGCAACGGGAACCTCTCCGACAACCACACCTCCGGCAGACGGGTAATCTGCGTATGCCTTTTGCCGACTGACAGGGAACGGACCGATCGGTTATACTGCCGGTAACGGATACCGGGAGGTTTCATGAACGCGTGAAAAAGAACAATCCAGCCAACAGACCGTCTGGCAACAGGCAACCAGACATCATTCCTCAGTTGCCCCGCACGGAGGGTTCGGGATCGCGTCTGCAGAACCGGTCCGCACAAGGCACACGCCCCCGCAACGCCGCCGGCGCGAATGCGGAGGACATCCGCAGGATCGCTTCACATCCGGCGCGCAGAGGAACTCCTGTTCCACAACGACGCAAGGTACGCCGTCGCACACACCCGGGCATGAAAGTTTTGCGAGGAGCGGGGATCGCATTGCTGATCGTGCTGATCGTGCTCGGAGGAACCGGGTATGCGATCTGGCGCCACATGATTGGATTGATCCAAAACCCGACTGAGCCGACTCCCGCACCCGGCTCCACAACCCTGCCGTCCTATACAACCCTTCCCCTTACAAACCCCGTACCTGAAATGAGCGGAATCCGCAATATTCTGCTGCTCGGTGTCGACGACCGGCGGGAAGTCGACGGCGAAACCTACAACAACAGCGATGTGATGATGATCGTCACCGTTGATATGGACAATAACGTCGTCAAACTAACCTCGCTCCAGCGCGATCTGGCTGTGTATTATCCCGGACGGGACGAACCTGTCAAACTGACGGAAACACATGCGCTGGGAGGTGCTGCATCGACTCTACTGGCATTGAACGAAAATTTCCGGCTGAGTCTTACCGACTATGTGTCAGTCAATATTCACGAAGCGGAGCGGCTGATCGACATCATCGGAGGAATCGATCTTTTCATCGATCTGTCGGACAGCGAAGATTTCCTGTTCAGTATCAATGAATGCATCGGAAATCAGAATGCCTGGTTTCCGGAGCGGGGGGAGTCGGCGTATCTGACACAGGGCGGGATGCAGCATCTGGACGGCCGTCAGGCGGTCGCGTATGCGCGTGTACGCCATGGATCGAGCGACTACCGCCGGATGGCAAGGCAGCGTGCTGTACTGCAGGCAGTGTTCGATTCCTTCCTGCGCTCCAGTCTGACGAAAAAGTTCAAAATGGTCGAGGAAGGGATGAAGTGCATCTACACTACGTTGCAGGAAGACGATATATCTAAACTCGCACTCAATGTAGTGCAGTCGATGAGTAAAGAGATCCGGCAAAAGCAGGTTCCGGATCCGTTGAAATACAATGTGGAGTTTTACGAGACGACAGATTATATGATTCGGGCTGACTTGAACGGGATCATCCCTGGCCTGTATGGCTTTCTGTACAACGATGCGGCACTTCCCTTTGATCCGGTACGGGCGATCCCCGGTGCACCCAATTCCGGACTGCCCCTGCCTTCCGGTGTCTACCGGCAGGAGGACGCGCCCGCTCCCACCACCACAGCTGCGGTACCGTCCACCACGTCCACTACGCTCCCGCCGGAAACGGCTCCGACCGCCGCGGTCACGACGCTCCCTGCGGAAGCCGCGCCGGCCGCCACGACCACCGCACAACCATAACCAGAGTGGATCGCCTATTGTTCTGACAGCATAAGGAGGAGACCGACATGCCCGTATCGCTTGGCATTCCAGATTTTTTGGTGCTCGCCGTTATCGTATTATTTATGGTGATCGGATATAAAAAAGGCTTGGTCACCATGGTGACTGCTCTGGTTTCCACGCTGGGTGCCTACCTGGCCGCTTTTGTCCTGGCGCGGCCGATCGCAGCGGCTTTGGCGGATGCGGGTGGTGTCTTCGGGAAAGTGCGCGAGGGGATTCGCGCCTTTTTCCTGCATCGTGCAGACGATATCGGTCAGAGCATCGGTGAATCGATCGAAGCACTGCACTTGCCCGGTTTTCTCGAGAAGCCGCTGGCAGGACAGCTCGATCTGACGTCCCCGCTGACGGAAGGAGCGGACCAGCTTGCGCAGACCGCGTTTCGGCTTCTCCTGACAGGTGTCGCAGCCATTCTGGTTTTTGTGGGAGTCCTGATCCTGTTCCGGCTGGTATCGGGCGTACTCAACGCATTCTTTTCCAAAATCGGCTTCCTCAACGCTGCCAACAGATCACTGGGACTGATCGCAGGACTGATCAACGGGATCCTGGTTGTTCTGGTTGTGATGGCGATTCTGGGACTGTTTGCCCCCATGGCGCCCAAACTGTCCGAAACACTCAAAGCCTCGGTGATCGCCCGGTATTTTTACGACTTCAATCTCTTCTTGTCGATGCTCGCCAAACTCGCCTCATGGGCAGCTTGAAAATCCTGACAATCCCTTATTGCAGTCGTTTCAAAGCATATCCGTATACGCTTTCCAGTGCGGGTTGCACCTGGCTTGACATTCTTTGACGGATGGTTTATATTGGGCGTGCTTGGCACTCTTTATTCGAGAGTGCTAATCGATTTTCAACCGACATCCAATTCGTGTCAAGCAAGGAGGAAGAGAATCATGAAGATCAAACCATTGGGTGACAGAGTCGTCATCAAAATGATCGAAGCCGAAGAAACCACCCAGAGCGGGATCGTTCTCCCCGGCTCAGCCAAAGAGAAGCCCCAGGTGGCGGAAGTCGTCGCAGTGGGACCGGGCGGAAACGTCGACGGCAAGGACATCACCATGCACGTCAAGACCGGAGACCGCGTCCTGACCAGTAAATATTCCGGCACCGAGATCAAAATCGACAAAGAAGAATACACCATCGTCAGGCAGAACGACATCCTGGCGATTGTAGAATAAGCAGGGGAGGACAGCACCATGGCTAAAGATCTGAAATATGCCGAGGAGGCCCGCCGTTCATTGGAACGCGGCGTGAACAAACTGGCCGACACCGTCAAAATCACACTGGGACCCAAAGGACGCAATGTGGTTCTTGACAAAAAGTACGGCGCTCCGCTGATCACCAATGACGGTGTGACCATCGCCAAGGAGATCGACCTTGAAGACCGTTTTGAGAACATGGGTGCGCAGCTGGTGAAAGAAGTCGCAACCAAAACCAACGACGTGGCGGGTGACGGCACCACGACCGCGACATTGCTGGCGCAGGCCATCATCCGCGAAGGCATGAAAAACATCGCAGCCGGCGCAAACGCCATCATCCTCAAACAGGGAATCCTCTCCGCAGTCGAAACCGCGGTCGAAGGGATCCGTAAGAATTCCCAGCCGATCAAAGGCAAAAATGACATCGCTCGTGTCGCCGCGATCAGCGCGAATGAAGAGCTGATCGGCGAACTGGTTTCCGATGCCATGGACAAAGTGTCTGCGGACGGAGTCATCACAGTCGAAGAGTCCAAGACCATGATGACTGAACTGGAGATCGTCGAAGGCATGCAGTTTGACCGCGGATATGTGTCTGCCTACATGGTCACCGACAACGAGAAGATGGAAGCGGTCCTCGACGACGCGTACATCCTCATTACAGACAAAAAGATCAGCAACGTACAGGATATCCTCCCGATTCTGGAGCAGGTCCTCAAAACCGGCAAAAAGCTTGTGATCATCGCCGAAGACCTCGAGGGTGAAGCGCTCGCAACCCTGCTGGTCAATAAACTGCGCGGCACCTTCACCTGTGTTGCGGTCAAAGCACCCGGGTTCGGCGATCGCCGCAAAGCCATGCTGCAGGACATCGCTGCACTGACCGGCGGCACCGTAATCACTGAAGAGCTGGGTCTGGACATCAAAGAGACCACGCTGGAGCAACTGGGTCGTGCCCGTCAGGTCAAGATCCAGAAAGAGAACACCATCATCGTAGACGGTGCCGGGGACGACGCGGACATCAAAGCCCGTATCGCAAGCATCCGTGCACAGATTGAAGAGACGACCTCCGATTTCGATCGCGAAAAGCTGCAGGAGCGTCTGGCCAAGCTGTCCGGCGGGGTGGCCGTGATCAAAGTCGGCGCCGCGACAGAAACCGAAATGAAGGAAAAGAAACTTCGCATTGAAGACGCACTCGCGGCGACCAAAGCAGCCGTCGAAGAAGGCATCGTGGCCGGCGGCGGTACCGCGTTTGTCAACGTGATCGATAATGTGAAAAAGCTGCTCGAGACCAGCACCGGCGATGTCAAGACCGGTGTCCGGATCGTGATCAAAGCGCTGGAGGAACCCATCCGCCAGATCGCCGCAAACGCCGGCCTGGATGGCAGTGTCATCGTGGAGAAAGTCAAAAACAGCCCGGTCGGTCAGGGGTTCGACGTGCTCAAGGAAGCCTATGTCGACATGATCGAGGCAGGCATCGTCGACCCGGCCAAAGTCACCCGTTCCGCACTGCAGAACGCGGCATCTGTGGCTGCCATGCTGCTGACCACGGAAGCCGTCGTCGCGGACATCCCCGAGCCCGAGCCGCCGATGCCGGCGGGCGGTGGCGGCGGGATG
>CAZBKR010000015.1:11110-19685 GCA_964492455.1 uncultured Oscillospiraceae bacterium | reverse complement strand
TTTTCCCGTCTGCCACCACCGCTGCCGCAGTCTCATCACAGGATGTCTCGATCCCGAGTGTCAGCATGTACCGCGCCTCCCGACGCGCTCAGAGAACCAGATGCCAAAAGGCTTTGTCCAATACGAGAAACGCGCCCAGACAGGCGACATACGCCGCACAGATGACCATTCCCCGGCGTGTAAGCTTTTTGAGCATAAACCGCATGCAGAGAAATCCGGATACCGCCGCCATAGCCACTCCCGCTCCGGTCACCCCCCATGAAGTCACACCCAGACCGCTACCATCGCGAAACAGTTTGTACAGATCGAGTGCAAAACCGCCCAGGATCGCGGGGATGGATAGCAAAAAAGAAAACCGGATGGCGGCTTCCCGCTCGATCCCCCGGGAAAGAGCCGCGGTGATGGTGCTCCCCGAACGGGAAACACCCGGCAGGATGGCGACCGCCTGCGCGATGCCCGTCACCAGTGCGTCCAGCCACCCGATCTGCGGGAAAAGCCGTGATCCGGCCCGGAAAAACAGATTGACGAGCAGCACGATGGCGGTTATAAAAAACGAAGGTCCCAGAAAGGCACCGCCAAAGGCTTGTTCGATGAAATCTCCAAACAGCAACGCGGCGGCAACGGCAGGAATCGTACCGAGAACCAGCAGACCGGTCAGTCTGGAGAAGGGGCGGCGGAGCAGCGCAAGGAGCTCTTTTCGCATGACCGCAAAAACCGCCAGCAGCGTGCCCATATGCAACATCGTCGTAAAAGATATGATATGCTCCTCATCCAGCCCCAAAAGCAGGCTGGAAAGGGTGAGGTGTCCGGAACTGCTGACCGGCAGAAATTCGGTAATCCCTTGCACCAGCCCCATCAGCAATGACTCCCAAATACCCATAACACTCTTCCTCCTCTGCCGAAAGCCCATTCATTCTATCACATGTGCGGTGCTATAATGGTTGCGCCCCAACGAGGAAAAGGCAGGTGCAACGTGACTACAGGATCGGTCAGACAGGTGGTGCGGGTCAAGAAGCACACCCCGCGTTATGTGCGGCTACTGGCCGCGCTGCTCACGGTCGTCGCACTGTCTGTAGTCGCGGTTGCAGCATCTTCTCTGGTTTCCGCCCGCACCCTGATGGGATCACCCAAAAAGCCGCTGGGGAGCTATTCCAGCACGATCATGCCCTCCTTCTCTCTGGCAGGGTTCCGCTCACTGGACGGACAGACGCAGCTTACCGGCTGGTTGTTCCAGCCCGAGACCTCCTCTCGCGGTACGGTGGTGATGGTGCATTCAGCAGGATCCAACCGGCTTCAATTCGACGCGGATACCCTGATGCTCTACGACTTCTTCATCAAACGCGGATACGGGGTACTGTCTTTTGATCTGAGCCATGCGGGGGAATCCGGCGGGGAATTTACGACCTTCGGATATAACGAATGGGAAGATGTCATCGCTGCGCTGGATTACGCATGGCGGAACTCGGTCAGCGACCACCTGCTGCTGTTTGGATGGGGTTCCGGTTGTGCCGCCAGTCTGCTCGCCGTCGACCGCATCCCGGCTGCCGGCACAGACCGGCAGTCCATCCTCCCGGGGGACGATTCGGACCGGGCACGCATGCTGCGCGCGCTCCCCTTTGACCGGGACGATATCAAAGCCGTGATGCTGGACGGGATGGCGGCCTCTCCGGACGCCTATATCCGGGCCGGTTTGTCAGACGGGAAGCTCGATCGGCTTCTTATGAGGAAAACGGTGCCGGTGGCGGTCCGGCTGTCTTCCCGCTTTGAGGGAAAAACCAGCCTGATCCCCATCCTGTCGCAGATGCAGTGGCCGGTACTCCTCGTGGGGACCGAAGGTCCTGACGCTGCCGCCGCGCCAGGTGTCGCAGTGCTGCTGGAAGAACGGATGCGGCTGCATCCCGACAGCACGATGCATTACCCTGCGGAAGGATCCGGCTTTCTGGAATCCTTCCCGGATGACCCGGACACTTATCTGGCTCGATTATCGGATTTCTTTCACCGGTTTCTCGAACCTGCGGACTCTTGAAATATCAGCGAATCCCCGAATGCCCGAAGCCGCCGCCCCGATCGTTTCCGACCTCCTTTACGGAGCCGGTCTCTTCCCATCGAATGGTTTCCACACGCGCGAGCACCATTTGCGCAATCCGGTCCCCGACCCGGACGCGATACGTACCCGGTTTGTTGCCTTTTGTGTCCAGTGTGAACGGCTCCTCCGGACATTCCTGTCCGGAAGGTCCGCTGTTCGATAAAAGTACGCACACTTCATCCCGGAATCCGGAATCGATCGTGCCCGGGCTGTTGGGCACACGAAGCGGAGTGTGGAGGGATAGTCCGCTCCGGGGCCGGATTTGGATTTCGTATCCGGCAGGAATGGCTATCCGAAGCCCGGTCGGTACCGCGACAGTCTGTCCGGGTTCGATTACACACGCCACAGCTGCCCGCAGATCCATACCTGCATCCCCGGGATGCGCATATACGGGCAGAGTGGCTTCATCCCGGCAGCGTTCGATATGGATGGTCACATCCAGTGGTTCCGGCATTGTCATGTTATCCTCACATTCTGATGTATTGTAAATTATCGATTCACAATCTGATTCCGTATTCTTTGGATCTCTGCTATATCCAACGTACCTGCCATCGTGTCAGCCAGAATGCGCCGCAACCGGGCGATCCATTCCACGCGCATCGCCTGTGGCTCATCGTAGAAAGAAAAACGCCACGCAGTGTGTGCCATAGCCGATGTACCGTCAGATAGAACGCTTTGCGAAAGACGCTCCAGCAGATCGAATCGCTCGACCGGAACGGACGACAAAATATCAGCTGTACAGGGGCCGGGGTGACAAACAACAGGAAATTTCCGTCCCCTGTCATCCCGCAAAGTGAACGATTTGCCCAGGCAGATCCCGTGCTCCGGATCTTTGCAGGCGTTTCCCGCGACCGGGCAAACCCGGGTAAACATCGCGCCGACCCGCCCATACAGAGTGATTTCCGCGCGTGTGTACTCCGACGCCGCGTCCAGAACGGAGAGCGCATCCTCTCCATCCACTTCATGGGAGAGGCAGACCCGTTCCAGTCCCCTGCCTGCATGACAGGCGAAGGAACGCGCATTATACACATTCCCGCCGGGCTCCAGCGAACGGGCAAAGGCGTCAGGCAGCGAATGCACATCGATGGAGTGGGTGGAAATGCCCGTAAGCCCCCCACCCCGCAGCTCCTCCAGCGTCGACAACAGAGACTCCATTTCCGGACCGCATGGGGCATCGGGCGGCAGTACGGCAAAGATACGTGCTGCCGGCTCGGCTTCGCGTACGAGGCGGAGTCTTGCCATTCCTCTCCCGGCCGACGCGCACCCAACAAGTTCCCGTGCCGGGATCAGATAGACATCGGCTCCGCAAGCCGGGCGGTCGTCAGCCGGCCAGGACCAGTAATGTGCCACAACCGGGAGCGTGTCCACAGTGTTCCGGGGCTGCAGCACAGCAGGAGAAGCATCCGTGCCGGCCGGCGATTTTTCATACCACGGTGCGGATCCGACCGGGCTTTCTTCCCGATGTCCCATCGCGCAGATACGCATCGCAAAAGCATCCAGTGCTTCGCGCCGCATCGCATTGATCGACGCAATCCCCAGCGCCGGGACCGGTTCCTCGACAACCGCGCGGACAACCCGGAACGGGGTTCCCCCGGTTTTGGCTAATTGTGTTATCACCCGTTCTACGGGTAAGGGCGCAACAGGACCGGTCTCCTTCCCGGTTTCCGCCACGATCGTCCTGCCGTCCACTGTGAGTCCGGATACGACAAGACGGGCCGCAGCGGGATTGACCGATACCAGTTGCATCTCCACTTCCGTCTTTCGCCGGTCCGCGGTATCGGACACCCGTTCCTGCGCGGCGTCGGTCATGCGGTACACCCGGTCTCCGATACGCAGTGTGCGCAATACATCCGGGTGAAACCCTTTCATTGACAGCGTGCCGGACCGGGTGCGTTCGATCTGGCCCGCAGGCGCACTGGCCACTTCCCGGTCATCTCTACGAACTGCCAGCACATCTCCCCGCCCGGGAAACGCGCGATGCGGTTCGACCAGATTGATCTCCAGCCGCCCCGCAGAAGGCTCCACAGAAGCAACCGTTCCCAGCGGCACCCCGAAACTGCCGGCCCAGGCACCCGTATGCATCGATGGACTCCGGCGATCCGTCCAATACCCGTCGGTAAAGGCGCCGCCCCGATTGAATGCCTGCAAAAGCCGGTCCGGATCTCCGGGCAGCGCTTCGCCGTCGAGAGCTCTGCGATAGACGCCGACCACAGTACCGACATACGCCGGTGAACGCAGGCGTCCCTCGATCTTGAGCGAAGCCACCCCCGAGGAGATCACTGCGGGGATCTGGTCATACAGACTCTGATCCCTCAGGGAGAGCCGGGGCATCACCCCTCCCGTTTCCCCGCCATTGCTTTCCAATGCGTACATCATGCGGCAAGGCTGTGCGCACGCGCCCCGGTTGGCGCTGCGTCCTCCCTGCAACGCACTCATCAGGCATTGTCCGGAAAAGGAAACACAAAGCGCTCCGTGTACGAACACCTCGGTTTCCATCCCGATGTCCGCGGCAAAAGCAGTGAGTCGCCGGACTTCCAATGCGGTCCGTTCCCGCGGAAGAATCACACGTGACAGCCCGAGATCCCGCGCGGCCTGGATCCCGCGCTCGTTCCCGACCGACATCTGAGTGCTCGCGAACAGGCGAAAATCAGGCATCCGCTCGTGAATCGCACAGGTCAGTCCGATGTCCTGCACGATCAGCGCGTCGACGCCGATCCGATATGCGGTCTCCGCCAACCGCAAAGCTTCATCTGCCTCGCGGTCCGCAAT
Source organism: uncultured Oscillospiraceae bacterium (assembly GCA_964492455.1). Lineage (GTDB taxonomy): Bacteria > Bacillota > Clostridia > Saccharofermentanales > UBA5734 > JAAYKS01. The sequence continues at coordinate 14,830 of CAZBKR010000015.1, read as the reverse complement.
CAACGTATTGAGCGCCAGATACGCGCGGGCGCGGTGAAGATGCAGATAATCGACTGCTTCCAGCAGCTGACGATCATCGAAGTTGGCAGCGCGGGCACGTGCATTGAACGCGCGGGCACCAAAATAAACCGCATCCGCTCCATTGCGGACCGCAATGCGAAGGGTGTCCAGGTCTCCTGCCGGCGCGAGCAGTTCAGGCCGCGTATTGCCATGCGAACCTGCGTTGCGTTCCATGTCCTGCCGCTGCGGATCAGCCATGGGGAAGCAGGTCGTCAAATCCGGTCTGGACAAAACGTTCCGGGAGAGGTTTTGCGAGTGTCTGTCCGGAATCGATGTCTTGTGAAGCTTCGGGAGATGGTTCCGTGTCCCTGTCGCAAATCGTATCATCCGGGTGCTTTGCGCCATCCGGTTCCGCATCCATGATCCGGGGATCGAGTACGAACGTGATGTTCCCATCCGTATGGCGTTCAGTCGCTCCGGGGGATGAGATTTCCTCATACAACGGCGCGACAGGTGCCTCGTCCGACGGAGGGAGGTCTTCTGCGGGAGCGGCCGGTTCGGCAGCGGATATCCTGCGGTCGGAACGGTGTTTCGGGTCTTCGTACGGATGATTTCTGCGAATTTCGCGGACCAGGATCGAGTTTTGTTCTTTCAATCCTCCGATTTCACGGCGCAATCCCGCAATTTTCGCTTCCGTTTCCCGGAGCCGCTCCTCGCCGGCAGCCAGTTCGTCTACCAGCCGTTCCCGGTCGCCTGTGGCATTGACCAGCGCCAGAACCGTACTCGCGGACAGGCTCAGAGAAGGGTTGGCCGCACGGACAGCTTCCACGAGCTGTTCGGCCGCGACGACCGCGCGCTGGATCGAAGCCTCCGGTTCGGAAGACACCAGTGTATACGTGACATCGGCAATGCGGACCGTCACCTTGTGTACCATTTCACCCATTCCGCCTCTCCCATCCTGTACCGGGCCGATAGACTGTCTCCTGCCCACCCGGTCAGCACCATTATAATACAGCCCGACCCGTCCAGCCGTCCGGGTCTATATGCCGGCACGCCGGACAGGCCCTCAGTCCTTCGCTTCCCCCGCAGTCAACCCGCGATACAGCACTGTGTATTGCTCCGGACTCAGTTCTTCCGCCCGCACGTTCACGTTCAATCCCATCCCGTTCAGCACTTCCGGCAACGCTGCTCTCCGGTCCGGCTCCAGCCACCCGGAAGCCTCCAGCGAATTGACAAGCCGTTTTCTGCGGTGTGAAAAAGCGGCATCCGCCATCGTCAGCAGTGCTGCGGGAGGGATCCCTTCGGCCTTTTCCCGATTCTCGCGCAATACCGCACGCACCACCGCTGACTCCACACCAGGCTGCGGCAGGAAGGCGTGCGGAGGTACGCGAAAACAGGTGGTCAAACTGTAAAACACCCCGAGACTGACCCCCAGAGAACCATAGGCTCCGTTCCCCGGCCCGGCCGTCAACCGGACGGCCGCCTCTTTTTGCACGAGAAACACCATCGAGCGGGGAAGTGCCACAGAAGAAAACACGTGCCGGAGAATCGGCGTCGTAATGTAATAGGGCACATTCGCTGCGACATGAATCATGGCATCCGGATGAGACCCGCTCCAGAGACCCAGCCATCCTGACAAGTCAAACTGGAGAAAATCGGCCCGCTCCAACGTCACATTCGTGCAACCTTCCAGCACTTCCCGCAGAATCGGGATCAAGCCGCGATCGATTTCCACCGCCAGTACATGGCCCGCCTGACGGGTCAACGGAAGCGTCAACGCGCCCATACCGGGGCCGATTTCGATGACAAGATCGTCCGGTCCCGCCAGACACAGTTCCGCGATGCGCTCCGCGGTAGAGGTATCCATCAGAAAATTCTGCCCGAGCCGACGGTTCGGGCGGACCCCGTGACGGTTCATCCGTTCAATCGCCTGGGCCCGTTCGGACATTCTGCCCGTTTCTTCCCCCCCGCTGCCGGTACGCATCAAGGTGTCGCCTCCGCAACCGGCAACCGTTCGGTACCCGTATAGGAGGATAGTATGGACAAGGAATTGCTGAGCGAATTTTCCAGATCTCCCGCGGTGACATGGGCGGCGGCCGGATCCTGAAGCGCACGGCGGACCGGCAGGATCTGGTAGTGGCGCCGCTCTCCGGTGAGCCATCGGCTGCAGTACAGCGGGATGTATTCACCCCGTGTGACGGCCGTCTCCCCTTCCGCATTCCTCTGGATCGTGATCCGCGCCAGAATCCCGTCCCGATAGCGGGCGTTGTGACTGAAATCCATGGCAGACAGCAGATTGCCCGTCGAATAGTAGACCAGAGTGGATCGGCCGGTCACATCGGATTCGATGACATCGATGCGATGGACCAGATGGGGATGATTGCCGACGATCACATCGACACCAAGGTCCGCGAGCTCTTTCGCCAGTGCTTCGACATAGGGAGAGGGTTTGAGCCTTGCTTGTGCCAGATGTCCGTACTGGGCCGCAAGCGTGGCAGCGTCCAGATCGTCGGTCCAGCTGTAGTCTTCCCCCCAATGGAGGAAAAGAACCACCGCTTCGGCCCCCCGCTCCCGCAGCAGCGGCACCCGGCGGAACAGCTCCTCTTTGTCTTTCTCGTACAAATCTTCGCGATAGGGATTGAACGAATCGATCAGCTCCGCCGCCCCTTCGGGCATCGGCAGAGCGTTGAGCGCGCGGATGCCTGCCGCGTATTCCGCATCCGTACCGGGGGTCTCAAACGTGAATCCCGCAAACCCGATCCGGATGCCGTTGACGTCGACCACGGCAAACGATTCAGAGGAGGTATCCGGTCTGGTGCCGATCGTCTCGAACCCGTATTCCCGGAACAGCCGGGCCGTGCGACGGACCCCCTCCAGCCCGGTATCAATCGTATGGTTGTTGGCTGTGAGCATCATCCGGAAACCAGCGTCCCACAATGCCGGAACAATCTCGTCCGGTCCGCTGAAACGGGGATACCCGGTATAGGGTTTCCCCCCCAGGGTTCCTTCGTAATCCGCGACAGCATAGCCGTCGTCCAGCATACCCCGGAGGAAATCAAAGCATTCCGAGTAGTCATAAAGGCCGTCCTCGCCCGGCGGGTAGTTGAAAAACGTATCGTGGAGGAGAACGTCGCCCGCCCCGTAAATCACAGCCTGTGCGGGCAGTACCGGTGTCGGGGCGGGAGACGGCATGGGAGTCGGAGTCGGAGTGGGAGTCTGTGCCGGTTTAGAAAAAACGGTGGAGGGAGCGGGGGTTGTCCGGACGGTCCAGGCACCAGGCAAAGTGGAAGTGGTCCCGGCACCCTCTGCCACACATCCTGTTACTGCGGCCACCAGTATCAGCGCTATCAATAGCAGGGCGACCGAACGCCCGTGTGTCAGACACTTCATCCGCTGCTCCCCCCTCGCCGATGTCCTTATCCCGTTCCGCCCCGCGGGGCCTGCCGTACCGGCTTTGCATCCATTATAATGGATGTCGACAGCGAGGAGGCAGCTTCATGAAGATTCGCGCACTGTTTGGTGTCGACTCCGACATCGAAATCGGATCCCTGACGATGGATTCCCGGACGGCCGGTCCGGGTTCCGCTTTTTTCTGTGTGACCGGAGCCACGGCGGACGGTCATGATTACGCACAGGCCGCCGCAGAGAACGGAGCTGCCTGTATTGTACACTCCCGTCCTCTCCCGGACCTGCCGACCGATGTATTTCCGGTTCGGGTAC
>CAZBKR010000015.1:0-11080 GCA_964492455.1 uncultured Oscillospiraceae bacterium | reverse complement strand
AGGCGGCACTGAACGAGGCTGCCCACGTCTTTTATGACAAGCCATCTGACCGCATGACCGTGTTCGGCGTGACCGGAACCAACGGAAAAACCACCGTGGCGACGCTGTTGTCCGAACTCCGCTCCCTCTGGCATCCCACCGGCTACATCGGGACGATCGCCAATCAGTACAACCATGCCTTATCCAACCAGCCCCACACCACACCGGATGCGATCCGGCTGCACCGGATGCTGCGGGAGATGCTGGACGACGGTTTGACCGGTGTCGCGATGGAGGTCTCCAGTCACGGCCTGATGCAGCACCGGGTGGACAGCGTCGCTTTTGATGTTGCCATCATGACCAACCTCACCCATGAACACCTGGATTACCACCACACGATGGAAGCCTATCTCAATGCCAAAAGCCTGCTGTTCCGTCTGCTCCCGCCCGCCGGTGTCGCGGTGCTCAACCGGGACGACCCATCGTGTGACCTGCTGACCGCCGCGACCCGGGCACGTGTCGTCACCTACGGAATTGAGCGAGATGCTGACTATCGGGCACGCGACCTGGACCTGAATGTTGACGGCACACGCTTTGTGCTGGAAACCGGAGGACAATCGTTCGAGGTAACCACCAATCTGGTGGCAGCATTCAATATATCCAATCTGCTGGCAGTCATTGCCGCGCTCCATGAGACGGGAATCCCTCTGGCAGCGCTGCTTCCGCATCTGCGATCCCTGGGACAGGTCGAAGGCCGGATCGAGCGGGTCATGCAGGGTCAGCCGTTCCAGGTCATCGTCGATTACGCGCATACACCGGACGGTTTTGAAAAGATCATGACCTACGCACAGACGATACGTGGAAACGGGCGCGTGACTGCCGTTTTCGGTGCGGCCGGACGCAGAGACACCACCAAACGTCCCCTGCTGGGGCGGATTGCTGACCAATATTGTGACCGGATCATACTGACAGAAGAAGACAACCGGGACGAAAACCCTCTCACCATCGCGGATGAGATCCGCACCGGCATCCGCCGTGCCGAGACGCGATTCGTACCGGATCGGGCGACCGCGATCCGCCGGGCTCTCTCTGAAGCCGCTCCGGGCGATGTCATACTGATTCTGGCAAAGGGCAGCGAGACATTTATCGACCGGGACCAACGCAGCGATCCATACGACGGCGATGTCACCGTTGTAAAGCAAGCCTTATCCGCACTGGGTTATCAGGGCTTGAGAGGTGACGAAGCGGGATAAAACTCCACAAATGTCACATATCCATCGTTAAATACGACATCCCAGCCGGGGAAAGGCGCGACTGCCCGGTATCCCGTACGTCCCGGCCCGTCCGACAGGATACGCACCTCCATGCCCTTCCTGTACTCCTCCAGAATGAACGCCAGCATCCCGGGATTGTAGGCATCCCCCAGAATCGCAGCCAGTGCTTCTCCCAGCAGGCGGTCCAGGCCGTCCGAACAGAAAGAGCCGTCTGCGAAAGCGCGGTCCCGTCCGGTCTCTGTGTAAAGTCTAGCCAGGCCGAGCGCCAGCGGGGCGTTGCCCCAGGTTTCTCCGTCCAGATCGACACCCAGCTGGAAATAACCATCCAGATTGTCAGCGTGCTCTCTGGTGTCCGCGAGCACGATCATGCTGGTTGGGTTCGCGGCGTCCACCTCGTAAGTTCCCGGATAAAACCGGGATGGTGCCAGCACCTCCTTCACCGCCCCGATCCGAGACAGAAGAAAAGATACCTCATCCACATATCGCGGCAGGGGTTTGGTCACGCCAGCGGGCCGACAGGTGGTACCGCCCGTTCCTGTGGTGGTTTCTCTATGCGCATTACTGCCCCATCCGGCCGGTGTTCCGCCGGGTGCTGCTCCCGCAATATCCCCGGGCGACGTGGACAGGCCCGTATCTCCCGCAGTGACCGTTATCTCATGAGAAGTCCCCCGGAGGTCTCCCGCAGAGGGATCAGGCCAGATCAGCAGCGATGCAGCCGCCACAGAAGGAATCGCAAGGACAGCAAACGCCGCGATCCGGATCGCGCGCTGAGCAGATATCGGGGCGGGTCTTACTCTCATACAAGTCACCTCGGCCTCCATGATGCAGGATCCCGGGAGCGGGTGGCACGGCATCCGGTCGACAGAAGTTCCTTATGTAAACGAGAACCCCCCTGCGGCACAAAGCACGCAGAGGGGAGCTGCCGATCATGAAAGGTTCGATGCTGTTATCCGTTGAAATATCGAACGCCCGCCTCAAAGATCCCCTGCTCTTTCCTGCCGGGCACGTTGCGCGCGACATGCGATCCCACGCGTTCGGAATGTGCCATTTTCCCCAGGATTCTCCCGTCAGGGCTGCAGATGCCTTCCACCGCGAAACGGGAACCGTTCGGATTGTCCGGGAACCGATGGGCCGGCTGACCGTCGGGATCCACATACCGGGTTGCGATCTGCCCGCCTGCCGCGAGTCGTTTCAGCAGGTCGGCATCCGCGACAAAACAGCCTTCGCCGTGAGAGACCGGCACCTGATGGCGATCACCCGGATTTACAAGCGACAGCCAGGGAGACAGATTGGAGACGACCTGTGTTTCTACATATGTCGAGACGTGCCGCCCGACCCGGTTGAACGTCAGCGTCGGAGAAGAGGACTCCATGGGCTCGATCCGTCCGAACGGCAGCAACCCGAGTTTGACGAGTGCCTGGAAACCGTTGCAGATCCCCAGGGCCAAACCGTCCCGGACATAGAGCAGACGGTGGATCTCTTCCACGATCCGGGCATCCCGGAGCGCTGCCGCGATAAACTTGCCTGAACCTTCCGGTTCGTCTCCCGCACTGAAGCCTCCGGGCAGCATCAGGATTTGCGCGCGGGACAATGCTTCGCGCAGTGCCTCCATCGATTCGGACAGTCCCTGCGGAGTCAGGTTGCGAATCACGAGAATCTCGGCATCGGCACCGGCTTTCCGGAAAGCGCGCGCGGTGTCGTACTCGCAGTTGGTTCCCGGAAATACCGGAATCAGCGCGGTCGGCCGGGCCGGGCCGGGCCGGTTCGTGCGGCTGTGGCGCAGCCCGGCTGTCCACAGGGGCATATCAGCCGCGGATACCGGCTCCGCTGCGGGGGCACTGGCCGGAAACACGCTCTCCAGCGGTTTGCTCCAGGCCGCCACCGCGTCCGGGAGGGGCAGCGAACCGGAAGGAGCCGACAGGACACCCGTATCTTCACCGCGGCCAACCAGCCGGCCACCGGCCTTGAGGAGAGTGCCGGCCGTCGCTGTGTCGTCCGCGTCCACCGCGACCAGGAGGGAGGCATGGTCTCCGGCCAACAGTGCATCGTCGGTCCAGTCGCTCCCGAACCGGAACCCGGCCCCGTTGCCGAAACACATTTTCGCGACCGATACCGCGATCCCGCCGGATCGCACGGTAGAACAGGCGCGTACCCGCCCTTCCCGCATCAGGTTGTGAACTGTTCGAAAGACTGTGGAGAGTGCCGCCGCATCCGGAAGACCCAGATCCGTTCGCGGAGCACCTACGTGATAGAGCGCGGTGGCGGATCTCGGAAGGGCCGCCGAAACGATCCGGCCCGCCTCCGCGAATCCGACCGCAAACGACACCAGTGTGGGCGGCACGTTCAGATCGTTGAAAGAGCCGGACATGCTGTCCTTGCCACCGATCGCGGCCAGCCCGAGGTCGTGCTGCGCGCGGTAGGCACCCAGCAGTGACGCGAGCGGTTTTCCCCAGGACCGTGTGTCCCGCATGCGCTCAAAATATTCCTGAAAGGTGAGATAAACGTCCGAAGGATCGCCTCCCATCGCGACGATTTTCGCAACCGATTCGGCGACCGCGTAGTACGCCCCGTGATAGGGACTGCGCTCGGACAAACGGGGGTCGAATCCAAACGACATGATCGTACAGTCGTCGGTCTCCCCCTCCCCGACCGGAATTTTCGCGGCCATCCCTTCCTCGGGCGTCAACTGTGACGCTCCACCGAACGGCATCAGAACCGTTCCGGCTCCGATAGTGGCGTCAAATCGTTCGACCAGTCCTTTGCGAGAACAATGGTCCAGTGTGGACAACGCGGCGGACAACCGGTCACCAAACGGGCGTCTGGCCGCCGGGGGGACAGGCCAGACGGCCTCGGCTGCGGGTACCGGCACGACGGCCGCAGCACGCTGCGGAGCGCCATTCGTGTCGATGAATGCGCGAGTCAGATTGACGATTACGCGCCCGCGCCAGCGCATGACCATCCTCTCCTGTCCGGTCACTTCGGCGACCGGTACCGCTTCGAGATTTTCCATATCGGCCGCATGAACGAAGCGATCGACATCCGCGGGATCCAGTACGACCGCCATCCGCTCCTGCGATTCGGAGATGGCCAGTTCCGTCCCGTCCAGGCCTTCGTACTTGCGCGGCACCGCGTCCAGATCGATGTCCAGACCTGCCGCCAGTTCTCCGATCGCAACCGAAACCCCGCCCGCACCAAAATCGTTGCAGCGCCGGATCATCCGCGCGACCGCCGGGTCGCGGAACAGCCGCTGCAGTTTCCGCTCGGTAACAGGGTTTCCTTTCTGTACCTCGGAACCGCAGGTGACGAGCGACGACTCGTCATGCCCCTTGGAGGATCCGGTCGCGCCACCACAGCCGTCACGTCCGGTTCGACCGCCCAGCAGCACCACCACATCGCCCGGCCGGGGCTGCTCCCGCACCACATTCGCGGCAGGCGCGGCCGCGATGACCGCCCCGATTTCCATCCGTTTGGCGACATATCCGGGATGATAGATTTCCTCGACCTGTCCGGTCGCGAGACCGATCTGATTTCCGTATGCGCTAAAACCCGCGGCTGCGGTCGTTGTGAGTTTGCGCTGCCAGAGCTTGCCCGGAATGGTCTCACTCACAGGAAGGGTCGGGTCGCCGCTGCCTGTGACCCGCATCGCCTGATACACATAAGAACGCCCGGACAGCGGATCCCGTATCGCCCCGCCCAGACAGGTGGCCGCGCCGCCGAACGGCTCGATTTCAGTGGGGTGGTTGTGCGTCTCGTTTTTAAACATGATCAGATAATCTTCTTCACGTCCGCCGATCCGAACGCGGGTCCGCACACTGCACGCGTTGATCTCTTCCGAAAGATCCAGCCGCGGCAGGCGGCCGGCCGCCCGCAGTTCTTTAGCGGCCAGGGTGGCCAGATCCATCAGACAGACCGGGCGATCGGCGGCACGGTCACCGTAAAGCGCGCGGCGCGCCGCAAGATACCGGTCATACGCTTCGCGCATGTGCTCCGCCATCGGGCCTTCGCCCTCAAACCGCACCTCTTCCAGTCGCGTAAGAAAGGTAGTGTGACGGCAGTGGTCGGACCAGTAGGTGTCCAGTACACGGATTTCGGTGAGCGTCGGATCACGCCCCTCCTCGCGGAAATAAGGTTGGCAGAAACGGATATCGTCCAGCGTCATGGCAAGCCCCAGGGATGCACGCAGCGCCTCCAGCGAACGGTCGTCCATGTCGCGGAACCCTTCGATTTCCGTGATGTCCGGTGGAGTCTCCATCGTCTGCTCGAGGGTCGCGGGTTTTTCCAGTGAAGCTTCCCGCGATTCGACCGGGTTGACCAGATAGCCCACGATGCGTTCGCGCTCCTCCGGCGGGATCGTCCCCCCGAGGCAGTAGACGCGGGCCGTCAGGCACTGCGGGCGCTGTCCGCCGGTCAGAAACTGTACACATTGGACAGCAGAATCCGCGCGCTGGTCGTACTGACCTGGCAGCGGCTCGACCGCGAACACAAACGCGTCCGCCGGAAACGGCGCGATCTCGTCGTACACTTCGTCAACAGGCGGTTCTGAAAACACAATGGACCGTGCCGCGGCGTAATCCCCGTCGGTCATGCCCGACAGATCGTAGCGGTTGTAGATCCGGACGGTTTCCAGGCCGGCAATCCCCAGGTTGTCGCGCAGGTCGTGCAGCAATGCACTGGCTTCCACGTCGAAACCGGGCCGTTTGACGGAGTAAATCCTGCGCACACGCGTATTCTGGTCCATCAAAGTGTCTCCTTCTCCATCAGGCCTGCCATTCGCCGAGCAAGGTCGCGGAACGGGCCAGAAACGCGGCCAGGCCGTCCGCGTCCAGGGTGCCGTGTCCGAGCCGGGCCATGTCGTACAGGTGACGGGCGACTGTCTGCACCTTCTCTTCGTCAACGCCGTCCGCGGTCAAACGCGCGACAGCCGTGTGGTCGGTATTGAGCACCAGGGTCAACTCCACGGGGAACAGATCGTCGGTCCCGCCGCCATCCGGAGACATCCGCTGGAACTGTTTGCGCATCTCCTCCATCCGGCGGGATTCCTCCGACTCTTCGATGAGCGCAGGCAGTGCGTCGGCACCCATGGCCAGCAACCTGATTTTCAGTTTCTCATTTTCCGAAGCGCTGCGGAACAGTGTCTCCAGTTTTTGCAGGAGTGCCTGGTCGTCATGGCCCGCTTCACCCTCCAGACTCGCGTCGACACGCATAAAACGGACATTTTTGTTCTTGTACTCGATAAAGGACATGAAATGGTTGTCCAGCTCGTGGTCCAGAATCGCAACCTGCTGTCCCTTGTCCCTTGCCCGGTTGATATAGACCACCTGCTGGCGCGGATCAGGCGTATAGAGGGTTTTGTCGTTCAGGTCGGACAGCACGCGGAACCCGCCCCCGACCGAGGGGAACAGCAGGACGTCTTTCACCCGGTCGTAGAACTTCTCGTCCCGGAGGCATCCGTACTTCACAAACACCCCGATGTCCTTCCAGTACCCGGCATACGTTTCACGGTCGGCCTCAAACAGCGCCTGCAGCTTGTCCGCCACCTTGCGGATGATGTGCTGGGAAAGTTTCTGCACGTAGGAATCGTTCTGCAGAAAGCTCCGGCTGACATTGAGCGGCAGATCGGGACAGTCCACGCATCCGCGCAGCAGGAAAAGAAACTCCGGCAGGATCTCCTTGACGTTGTCCGCCACGAAGACCTGATTGTAAAACACCTTGATCCGGCCTTCCAGCGATTCGTACGTGTTGTCGGTCCGCGGAAAATACAGGATGCCCTTGAGGTTGAACGGATAATCCATGTTGAGATGGATCCAGAACAGGGGCTCCCGGAAATCCATAAAGGTATCCCGGTAAAACGCTTTGTATTCCTCGTCGGTGCAGTCTTTCGGGGCTTTGAGCCACAACGGGCTGGTTTCGTTGACCGGTTTGGGGGCGGTCTCCTCCTCGGCACTGTCTTCCGTTTCAGCCTTCTTCTTCTTGTCCGCTTTCTTCTCTTCCGCAACGTCCACGAAATAAATCGGATAGGGCATAAAGGCACAGTACTTGCGCAGGATGGTCTCGACGCCCTCTTTTTCCAGCAGCTCCTTACCGTCTTCCGACAGCTGGAGCGTTACTACGGAGCCCCGTTCCGAACGGTCCGATTCTCCCATTTCGTACGCAATGCCGTCTTTGCTCAGCCAATGAACCGCCTGCGCGTCCGGCTGCCAGGAGCGGGTGTCGATGCGGACACTTTCAGCCACCATAAACGCGGAGTAGAATCCAAGGCCGAAATGCCCGATGATGCCGGCAGTGTCGATATTTTTGTTTTTGTATTTCTCGACGAAATCCATCGCGCCGGAAAACGCGATCTGGTTGATGTATTTTTTGACTTCGTCTGCGGTCATGCCGATGCCGTTGTCCTCCACCGACAAGACACCCTTCTTTTTGTCGTAACGCACTTGGACGGCATACGCTTCGTCTTCCGGCAGGGTCGCCTCCCCCACACCGGCCAGCCTGCGCAGTTTTTCAATCGCGTCCGAGGCATTGGAAACCAGCTCGCGCAGAAAAATGTCCCGATCAGAGTACAGCCATTGCCGGATGATCGGAAAGATGTTTTCTGTCGTGACCGATACGTTGCCCTTTTCTTTTTGCATGTTGATACCCTCCTGATAGATGTGTCTTTATCCATCCGCCCGCGCATCCCGGGACAGGGAGGCGTGACGGACATATTCGTCAAGAATGGCTAGATATCGTTCCCGTACGGTGCGCACAACGTCATTACCGGCGTCCAGAGGCAGCGATTCGATGCGCGCGATCGGGAGAACGTCGATCGGAGACCCCGTCAGGAACGCGGCCGCAGCGGCACCCGCGCGGAGTTCTGCCATCGAAAAGGTCCTGGTTTCCAGCGCATATCCCGCCTCTGCGACCGCGCGCTGTACGTGGCGGCGTGTGATTCCCAAGAGGATACAGTCGTCCGGCGCGCTGTATATGGTATGGTCCCGGACGAAAAAAAGGTTGGAGCGGCTTCCCTCCGTCAGTCGACCGGAACGGTTTTCCAGCAAGACTTCAAACGGACGATGCTCCGGGCCTTCTTTGTCAAATGCCGCTGCGACCGCGCGCTTGTAGTCCTCCCGCACGGTTTTCACCTGGGGCGTTTCCCGTTCCCAGGACAGCAGGCCGCAGGGTACCCCCTCCTCAATCATGGTGCCGGAAGGGTAATAGTACGGACTGAGGTGCAGCACAGCATGCCGGGCCGTCAGAACGACGCGGATGTTACACTGCCGTGCGCCTTCCGCCACCAGCAGCCGGTCCGCCTCGGCCCGCAGACGGGACAGGTCGAGCGGAAACGCGTCCGCGACGGAACGGAGCAGCCGGTCGGCATGATCCTCCCAGAACAGCGGCACCCCGCGGTGCACACGGATCACCTCATAGTACATGGTTTCATCGGTCGGCAGAAAAAAGGGACGGGCGTCGCCGTCGTCCACATGATAGAGGCGGCCGTCTGCGATCAGCAGAGCGCCCGCCGTTTCGTCTATGATCGGATAGGCCATTCGGGAACCTCCCGTTGTCAGTCGCCGGAATCAGGGACTGGAAGATGATACAAGATTATAGCACACCACCGCCGGGTCCGGACTTTTGACACACCTTACGGAGCGGTGCTATACTAATTCATATTTTTATGCAGACTCCGAAATGATTTACGCTGATTTTCTGTATTTTTATTCGGTATCTTGCATATTTATCCGGAGGTGCCCCATGTCCAAAGAAAAAATCCTGCTGGCTTACTCAGGCGGGCTGGATACGTCCATCATCATCCCATGGCTCAAAGAGAATTATGACTGCGAAGTGATCGCCGTAGCCGCGGATGTCGGTCAGGGCGAGGAACTGTCCCCGCTGTATGAGAAAGCGATCCGCACCGGTGCTTCCAAAATTTTCATCGAGGACATCACCCGTGAGTTTATCACGGACTTTATCTACCCGACCTTGAAGGCACACGCGATGTACGAAGGCAAATATCTGCTGGGCACGTCATTCGCGCGTCCTGTCATCGCAAAGCGTCTTGTGGAGATCGCCCGCCGCGAGGGCTGCACCTCGATCGCGCACGGTGCGACCGGCAAGGGCAACGATCAGGTCCGTTTTGAGTTGACTGTCAAGGCGCTCGCACCGGATATGCGCATCATCGCGCCCTGGCGCCTGTGGGACATCAAGTCGCGTGACGAAGAGATTGACTACGCCAACGAGCGCGGAATCCCCGTGCCTGTCACCAAGAAAGACAACTACTCGATGGACCGCAACATCTGGCACCTGAGCCACGAGGGCCAGGATCTGGAGGATCCGGAGAACGAGCCGCAGTACGAGCGGTTGCTGCAGCTCATGGTTTCGCCGGAACAGGCGCCCGACCAGCCGACCTATGTCGAGATCGAGTTTGAAAAAGGAATCCCGGTCCGCGTCGATGGCAAGGTCACCGATGACATCGAGATGCTTACCTACCTCAACCGGGTTGCCGGGCAAAACGGAGTCGGCATCCTCGATATGGTGGAAAACCGCCTGGTCGGAATGAAATCCCGCGGGGTATACGAGACTCCGGGCGGCGCGGTGCTGTATTTCGCGCATCGTGAACTGGAACTCCTGTGTCTGGAACGCGATACACTCCACTACAAAGATGTGGTCGCGCAGCGGTTCGCCGAACTGGTGTACTACGGCCAGTGGTTCCATCCTCTCCGGGAGGCGCTCTCCGCGTTTGTCGACCAGACGCAGCAGACCGTCACCGGAAAGGTGCGCCTGAAACTCTACAAGGGCAACATCCTGCCCGCGGGCGCTTCTTCTCCGTATTCGCTGTATCAGGAAGCATTGTCTACTTTTGGTGAAGACGATGTGTACGACCAGAAAGATGCAGGCGGCTTCATCAACTGCTTCGGACTGCCGATGAAAGTCATCGCCCAGATGAAACAAAAGAACGGTTTGGCCGATTAACAGGACACGGAGGGCCTCTATGGCAGACAAACTCTGGGCGGGGCGGTTTGAAAAAGCCACCGATACATCGGTGAACGACTTCCACGCCTCCCTGCCCTTCGACTGCCGGATGTTCGAGCAGGACATCCGGGGCAGCATCGCCCATGCGCACATGCTCGCCTCGATCGGCATACTCACGCCGGAAGATACGATCGCCATCGAAGACGGGCTGACCGCCATCGCGGAGGACATCCGGGCCGGCCGGCTGACATTCGACAATGATGCCGAAGACATCCATATGTTTGTCGAGTCCGAGCTGACCCGCCGGATCGGAGACGCGGGCAAACGTCTCCACACCGGCCGCTCCCGCAATGACCAGGTCGCGCTCGACCTGCGGCTCTATGTGCGTGATCATGCTGCCGGCATCCGGTCCGGTATGCTGGAGCTGTGCGCGGTACTGCTGGACCGGGCCGGGGAACACCTCGAAACAGTAATGCCGGGGTATACCCACCTGCAACGTGCACAGCCGGTCACGTTTGCGCACCACCTGATGGCTTATGTCGAGATGCTCCGGCGGGATATCGGGCGTCTGGACGACGCGCTGCGCCGTATGGACGTCCTCCCGCTCGGGTCGGGTGCGCTTGCGGGCACCACCTATCCGCTCGACCGGCAGATGGTCGCGCGGGAGCTGGGCTTTTCAGATATCACCCGCAACAGCCTCGACGGGGTCGCGGACCGGGATTACGCGGTCGAACTGGCATCCTGTCTTGCCCTGTTCATGGTTCATCTTTCCCGTTTCAGTGAAGAAATCGTCCTCTGGTCCTCGCAGGAATTCCGTTTTGTCGAACTGGACGACGCGTTCAGCACGGGCAGCAGCATCATGCCGCAGAAAAAGAACCCGG
>CAZBKR010000014.1:0-19834 GCA_964492455.1 uncultured Oscillospiraceae bacterium | reverse complement strand
GTTCGCCACACTGTTTCAGAAAGGGTCGGCATAGCGTGAAACAATACATCATTCGGCGTCTGTTGCTCAGCGTCGTCATACTCTTTGGCGTCTCCATCATCATCTATGCTCTCGTCCGTTCGATGCCGGGCGATTTTGTTGAAAGTATGACCGCGGGCAATCCGAAGGTCACGCCCGAGATGATTGCCCGTCTCAAGCGGCTGTATGGACTCAACGTCGGTATTATCGAAGGCTACTTCAAGTGGGTCGTACAGGCGCTGCAAGGCAATTTCGGCGATTCGTTCGTGTATCAGAAACCTGTCACGGAAGTGATCAGTTCCAAGATGTGGGTCTCATTCTCCCTGGCCGCAACCGCGTTCTTTTTTGAACTTTTAATCGCCATTCCGCTCGGCATTGTCTCCGCCACGAAGCAATATTCCAAACTGGACTATGCAGTCACCACTTTTGCGCTGGCAGGTATTTCACTGCCGTCGTTCTTTTTTGCGGCGGTACTCCAGCGCATCTTTGCCATCGAGTTGAAAATTTTCCCCCTGTCGGGCATGGTCAACGCCCGCATGGATTACGAAGGCTTCAAGCTGATTCTCGATATGGCGCATCACTTCACCCTGCCCATCCTGGTCTTTGTCGTGACCGGTATCGGAGGGTTGATGCGTTATTCCCGTACGAACATGCTTGAAGTCCTGAATGCAGACTATATCCGCACAGCCCGCGCAAAAGGGCTGAGTGAACATAAAGTCATTTATCGGCATGCCTTCCGCAACACATTGATCCCGATCGTGACCATGATCGGCGGATCGCTTCCGGGACTCTTCTCCGGTGCGATCATTACCGAAGGCATCTTCGCGATCGACGGACTCGGCCGCACCGCGTTCCAGGCTCTGAACATGGGGGACATCCCCTTTATTATGGGATTCAACATGTTCCTGGCGGTTCTTACGCTCGCGGGCACGTTGTTGTCGGACATCCTGTATGCGGTCGTCGATCCGCGCATCAGATTGAGTTAAGGAGCGCATCCAGTGGAAGATATGACCCTCAATGGAATCGAGCTGCCGGAAGTGCCGGAGCAGGACAGCGGGGATCGGGGCGTAACCCCCGGTCAGCTCGTACTCAAGCGTTTTTTACGCAACCGCCTCGCAATCGTAGGACTGGTTGTTCTTGTCCTGATGACGTGTTTCGCGTTCTTTGGTCCTTATTTCAGCCCTTACGGTGAATACGAGCTGTTTTATGAAGAGAACGGCGTGGAAGTCACGGACATCAAAGATTTCAACTTCAACGCGCCGGGAGTCAAGCTTTACTCCCGCGCCTCCCCGAGTCTGCGGCATCCGTTCGGAACGGACGCGGATGGCCGGGACGTCCTGACACGGCTCATGTACGGCGGCCGGATCTCACTGCGGATCGGGTTTATCGTCGTACTGATCGAATTGTCCCTGGGTGTGATCATGGGGGGCATCGCCGGATACTATGGCAAGTGGGTTGACAATTTGATCATGCGGCTGGTCGAGATCTTTTTCTGTCTCCCGACGTTGCCGATCATGTTGATCCTGAGCGCGATGATGCTGGCACTCAAGGTGCCGCAGACGGTAAAAATATACTACCTGATGGGATTGCTCGGCATCCTCGGATGGGCGGGCATCGCCAGGATTGTCCGGGGACAGATCCTGGCTCTGCGGGAGCAGGAGTTCATGGTCGCCGCGGAGGCGACCGGTTTGTCGCCCGCGCGCAGGATCTTCAAACATCTGGTACCCAATGTGATGCCGCAACTGATCGTCATCGCGACCCTGGAGCTCGGCGGCATCATTCTCACAGAATCCGCGTTGAGCTTTCTCGGAATCGGGTTAAGTTATCCATATGCCTCCTGGGGAAACATGGTCCAGGCTGTGACCGACCCGATTATTCTGCGCAAATTTACGCACATCTGGGTACCGCCCGGTATGTTCATCCTTATGACGGTCCTCGCCTTCAATTTTGTTGGAGACGGTCTACGGGACGCCTTCGACCCCAAGATGAAGCGATAGAAGGGAAGAACCAACATCATGTCAACCACTCGAAAAGACAGAAGGCGCGTTACGCGGGACAATTCCCGCATGATCCGTCAGCTTGAGAAAAATAAGAAGCGTCGAAACATCCAGCCGGATGAGTATCTGACACAGATGGCGGATGCATCCAGCATCGTGGAATTCGACAACCTCTGCACGTATTTCTATACGGATACCGGAACCGTCAAAGCGGTTGACGGGGTATCGTTTTCGATACCGCAAGGCAGTACGGTCGGCGTCGTCGGGGAATCCGGTTGCGGAAAGTCGGTCACATCGCTGTCACTGATGCGTCTGGTCCAGGGACCTGCCGGTCAGATTGTATCGGGTCAGATCCGCTACAACCGCGCCGGCGGGGCTGTCGACATGGTGAAGTTGCCGATCGAGGAAGTTCAGAAGATCCGCGGCAACGAAATCGCCATGATTTTCCAGGAACCTATGACCAGCCTCAATCCGGTTTTTACCATCGGCTCACAGATCGACGAGGCCATTACACTGCACAATCCCCGGATGCCGGAGGAAGAGGCCAGGAAGAGATCGATCGACATGCTCAAACTGGTGGGCATCGCGAATCCGGAGGGGGTCTACAAAAATTATCCCCACGAGCTGTCCGGAGGCATGCGGCAGCGTGTGATGATCGCGATGGCGTTGTCCTGCGATCCGAGACTGATCATCGCGGACGAGCCGACTACCGCGCTGGATGTCACGATCCAGGCACAGATCCTCGATCTGCTTCGATCCCTCAAAGACAAGGTCGACGCGTCCATCATGCTGATCACCCATGACCTCGGTGTCGTCGCGGAGATGGCGGACTTTGTCGTGGTTATGTATGCCGGGCGTGTGATCGAGACCGGAACGGCACAGGAAATCTATCTGAATCCGCAGCATCCTTATACAATCGGGCTCCTGCAGGCAAAGCCGCAGGTACATCGGGAAGTGGACCGGTTGTATTCGATCCCCGGACAGGTTCCCAGTCCGGTCAATATGCCATCCTGGTGTTTCTTCAAAGACCGGTGTGAAAAGCGCTTTGACAAATGTGACGGAGACTATCCGCCCATGTTTCAACTTTCCCCGACCCATCTGGTCGCGTGCTGGCTGTGTGAAGGGAGGGATGTCAAATGATCGTGCAGACTGAGAACAACGGCAAGATGAAAAAAGAACGACAGAAGAGCGACGAAGTGCTGATTTCGGTCAGAAACATCAAGAAACATTTTCCGATCCGGTCCGGCATCCTGCAACGTCCGGTCGGAGCAGTCAAAGCGGTCGACGGTGTTTCATTTGATATCCGCGGCGGCCGGACGCTCGGATTGGTCGGGGAGTCCGGTTGCGGTAAAACCACGGTCGGGAGAACCATTTTGCGATTGCTGGATGCGACGGAAGGAACGGTTCTGTTTGACGGGATCGACCTGATGAAGCTGAACAACCGGCAATTGCGGGCGATGCGGCCGAAAATGCAGTTCATTTTCCAGGATCCGTTCTCTTCCCTGTCTCCCCGGATGCCTGTCGGTGAAATCATCGGCGAGGCGGTCCGGCAACACGGCATCGTGCCTCGTGGCGAGTGGCGTGAACACGTCTTGAAGACGATGGACAACTGCGGGCTGCAGAAACACCAGTTCAACCGGTACCCGCACGAATTTTCAGGGGGACAGCGCCAGCGTATCTGCATCGCGCGTGCCCTTGCACTTGGTCCGAAATTCGTCGTGGCAGACGAACCGGTGTCCGCGCTGGATGTATCTATCCAGGCACAGATCATCAACCTGATGATGGATCTGCGGGATGAGTTCGGCCTGACATATCTCTTTATCAGCCATGACCTGTCGGTCGTCGAGCATATCTCGGACGATGTGGGCGTGATGTATCTCGGATCGATGGTGGAGATGGCTCCCAAACGGGTCTTGTTCCGACAACCTCTGCACCCTTATACACAGACTTTGTTGTCAGCTGTTCCTGTACCAGACCCGACAGTCCGGATGAACCGGGTTATTCTCCAGGGAGACATTCCGTCGCCTGCGAATCCTCCGTCAGGGTGCAAATTTCATACCCGCTGCCCGTATGCGATGGAGATCTGCAGCAAAGTGGACCCGGAGTATAAACTGGTGGGTGAAGATCACTATGTCGCGTGCCATCTGGTGGAACAACAACGCCGGCAGCAGGCTGCAACCCCTTCTGTTTGATGTGATGGGGAAAAAGGATAAGAAACTTCCGGTCGAAGACGATGGACGCACGATCGCCGATATGGACCTCGAGGGCATGCCCTGGCGCCGTGGACCGGTGTCACGAAAACCCCGATTTGCTTCTCCACCTCCAGATCTGACTCCGCAGGAGCGGCGTGCTGCCATCCGCGGGATGCTCAAGGCGGTCTTTCTGATCGGGGCTGCGTTTCTGGTCATGTTTTTTCTGCTGCTTCTCTTTCTGGATCTGGCCTGGCTGCGCTGAGCCGGAGAGAAATTTAGTTGTAGACACAACAAACGGGTGATTGCACGTATGCTATCGCCCGTTTATATTTCTATTAAATTTAATATAATATTTATTATATAATTCTAATATAAAAGGTCGATGCCGCTGCTCCGGTAGAGTTCAGCGATATCTGCCGGGATACGACTGTCTGTGATGATGGAGTCAACCGCGCTGAGCGGAGCAACGAAGATGTGAGACTTTTTCTCCATTTTGGATGACGCTGCGATGACAATGTTCCGCTTTGCACGCGGGATCAAGGTGTTGATGACGCCGACCTCCTGTGTGCGGAAGTCGGATAACCCATTGGCGATGGAGACGGAATTGATGCTGATGAAAGCAATGTCGGAGAAGTATTGTGCACATCCGTGTTCCGCCAGTCTCCCCCCGAGCGCGTTTTCAGTGGCGTTGAGTTCTCCGCCGCTCAGGAGTACGGTAAAACCAGGGTTTTCAGACAGAATCTGAGCAACGGAAAGACTGTTGGTCAGAACGGTCAGCAACCGCATGGTCGATACCAGGCGTTTCGCCAGCTGATTGCCGGTGGTTCCGGCATTGATCGCCAGGAACTGACCGTCCTGCACCAGTGCGGAGGCTTTCAGGGCGATCTCGTCTTTCTCCTTGATATTGCTGGTTTGACGGATCGGGTAAATGTTCTCCCGCTCGTATGCGGAGGTGAGCACGGCACCGCCATGGACTTTGCTGACAATCCCTCTGCGCTCCAGCAATCTGAGATCGCGACGGATCGTATCCAGCGAAACGTGAAGCATCGATGCCAGTTCAGGCACGGTGGCGGAACTGCGCGTCTTGAGATAATCGGAAATGATCCGGATTCGTTCTTCCTGCATGGGAACTCCTTTATGCCTTTTTCCGGGTTCAGTGGTCTGTCGCTTTACTATTGTACAGGATGGTACGGAATTGTAAACCACATTATGCCGTTTTGAATCGGCATAAAACAGCAGAACCGGGCGGTTCAAATCCGGGAGAGGTGATTGGCAGGGCGTACGGAATCGGCTAAAATACTGCTTTAGCCAGTCGTCAAGGAGGATCCTATGGAGACGGTACAGAACTGCAAGGAGAAAGCGATCGAGCTCTTTCTCGAGGGTTACAATTGTTGCCAGGCAGTATTTGCCGCGTGTTGCGGCCAGTTCGGGATGGAAAAAGCGGACGGTCTGCGCCTGACAGCAGGCATGGGCGGCGGCATGGGCGGCATGCGGGAAAAATGCGGAGCCGTGACGGCGATGTTTCTGCTGGCCGGCTTGCGGGACGGGCACTATGCTCCGGGTGACGCAGACGCCAAAAATGCGATGTATGAGCTGGTGCGCGAACTGGACGGCGCATTTGTGAAACGATGTCAGTCAACATGCTGCCGGGAACTGCTGGAAGCGGCCGAATGTTCTTTTTCCAGCATCCCCGCCATGCGCGACGAAGTGTACTATGCTTCGCGACCCTGTGCGACCCTTGTCGGCATCGCTGCGGAAATCGCGATGACACATCTGCTGGAGTCGGGGGCCGGTAAGAAGGAGGCGTAACGGATGGAGTTTCGATTTTGCCCGGATTGCGGGGCTGCTTTGGTTCCGCGTCCGATCGGAGACGAAGGACTGGTTCCCTACTGCGAGGCGTGTGCCACACCCCGTTTCGGGTTTTCATACAGCTGTATCATCGCTTTGCCAGTCAATGCGGAAGATCCGAATGAGGTCGCACTGATCCGTCAGGATTACGTCACCCGTCAAAGCCACATCTGTGTTGCGGGATACGTGAAGCACGGTGAAACGCTGGAGTCGTGCGCTCGTCGGGAAGTCGAAGAAGAACTCGGGCTGCCTGTGCGCGACGCGGCATACATGCGTAGCTACTATTTCGAGCGCAAGGACCTCCTGATGCTGGGATTCGTGGTCCGCGTTTCAAAAGAAGATTTCAACATCTCCGGCGAAGTGGACTCCGCACGATGGTTCTCCCTTGACGAAGCGGAGGTCGAGCTGCAAAACGCCAGTATCGCCTTGCAGCTCCTCCGGGACTACCGTACCGGTAGGGAACTCGCTCATTCGTCAGTGGATCCTGCGGGAAGGAGTAACGCATGAAGCGAATACCCATCGGCACATCCGGGATCAAAGCGTCCGCGATGACCATTGGCACCTGGGAAATGGGCGGGGGCACAGCATGGGGCGGCTGGGGTGCACGCGACGAAGCGGAGTACATCAGGGTGTTGCACGCAGCCCCGGATCTGGGTGTCGACTTCATCGACACTGCACCGGTGTACGGGACCGGACACTCAGAAGAACTGATCGGCAAAGCGCTGGCCGGCCGGCGGTCAAAGTATGTCATCTCGACCAAATGCGGCATTCACTGGCGCGATACCGACGGAGTCCGTGAGTATGAACGCGACGGGAAAACCGCATACCGCAACCTGGCGGCGCATTCCATCCGGAAAGACCTGGAGGACAGCCTGCGCCGTTTGCATACCGACTACATAGACCTCTACTACACCCATCGTCAGTCCGATGTCACTTCCGTGGAAGAAACCATGGGAGAGCTCCTCCGGATGAAGCAAGAAGGAAAAATCCGCGCGATCGGGATCTCCAAATCCAGGCCCGCTCATCTGAAAGCCTATCTCGAAGCAGGGCCTGTGGACGCGGTACAGGAAGAGTTCAATGTTCTGGATCGCACCTTCGGCGGGACCTACCTCGATGTATGCACCCAAAACGGTGTGATCGCGCACAGTTACGGGTCGCTTGCTCGAGGGCTGCTGACCGGCCGGATCGGAGCGGATTACGTACCGGCTCCCGGCAGTGCGCAAAACAGCGTATGGTTTCGTCCCGCCTTGCGTACGGACATCCTGGCGATGCTGGATGAATTTCGGGCGATCGCAGACGCCTACAATTGCTCACTGGCCAATCTCGCCACGGCCTGGGTGCTTTTCCAATCTCCTCTGGTGGCGCCGGTGATCGGAATCCGGCGGATGGAAAGCCTGATGGATTCAATCCAATCGTTTGATGTCGTGCTTGCGCCGGAAGATGTGTCCCGCATGGACCGGCTCGCACAGTCCCTGGCGGACAAAGCAGCCGCGCTGAACGGTTGATGGAACCCGCTTTTGAGCCGGGCGGTTTCCGGTATGTGATTTGGGATTTCAACGGGACCTTGCTGGACGATGTGGCGTTATGTATCGACATCCTGAATCGGATGCTGCATCGGCGGGGTCTTGCAGCGGTCGGCACAGAACAATACCTGTCTTTGTTCGGGTTCCCTGTGGCGGACGCATACCAGCGGTTCGGATTCGACCCGGATCGGTACCCTTTTGACAAGCTGGCCAAAGAATACATGGAGGAATACCTCCCGGCCAGTCTTCGTGATACCGGGTTGCGAAAAGGGGTCAAGTCGGCGCTGGACCGGTTTTCGAAGGAGGGAATGCGTCAGGTGGTGCTCTCCGCCTCTCATCTGGGCGATCTGCGTTGTCAGGTCGCCCATTTTGGTATCGAGGACTTTTTTATGGATCTTCTCGGGATGACAGATCGAAATGGAAGCGGGAAAGAGGAAATCGGACGGGACTGGGCCGATCAAATCCGACAAACCAATGGCGCGAATACAACCATGGTTCTGATTGGTGATACAGAACACGACGCGGAGGTCGCACGACAAATGGGTGCGTTGTGTATTCTCGTAGCCGGTGGACATTCCAGCCGCGTACGCCTGGAGCGGGCCGGAGCTGCTTTTGTGGCAAACGATATTGCCGAGGCTTCTGCGGTGATCTGCTCTCTTCCCGGATTTGCTTTGCGCTCCGATACGATATAATCAAAGAAAAGCACGATATCCGATTTCAAGGAGGGTTTTGGAATGAAACTAGGTGTGTTTGCCGTTCTACTGGGCCAGCAAAGCTTTGAAGACGCCTGTAGATATCTTGCCGAGTCCGGTGTGCAAGCCGTCGAGATCGGAACCGGCGGATATCCGGGTAAAGCGCACGCGGATCCGGCCGCCCTGCTCGCGGACCCTTCGGCCGTCCGTAAGCTCAAAGACACAGTTGCGGCATATGGTCTGGAGATCGCGGCGCTGTCCTGTCACGGCAATCCGGTCCACCCTCAAAAAGAACTCGCAGACGCGTTTCACCAGGACTATGTCGACACCGTTCTCCTGGCGGAAAAACTGGGAGTCAATCGGGTTGTTACTTTTTCCGGGTGCCCCGGGGATCATCCCGGAGCCAGATATCCCAACTGGGTAACCTGCCCCTGGCCGGAGGATTATGGCAAAATTCTGGAGTACCAGTGGAACGAGGTTCTGATTCCCTATTGGGACAAAACCGCCGCGTTCAGCCGGGAGCACGGAGTGGACAAGATCGCCCTCGAAATGCACCCGGGATTTTGCGTCTACAATCCGGAGACCTTGCTGCGGCTGCGGGCTGCCACAAGTCCTGTGGTCGGCGCGAACCTGGATCCCAGTCACCTGTTCTGGCAGGGTATTGATCCGGTCGCAGCCATTCGGCTGCTGGGAGACGCGATCCACTATTTCCATGCCAAAGATACCAAGATCGACGAAATCAACAGTGCGCAAAACGGAGTGCTGGATACCAAGCACTACGGAGACGAAATCCATCGCGGATGGCTGTTCCGGACGATCGGATACGGCCACGGATTCCAGGTGTGGAACGACATTTTCAGCAATCTGCGCATGGTCGGTTACGACGATGTGGTCAGCATCGAGCACGAAGACAGCCTGATGTCTGTCAACGAAGGGCTGCAGAAAGCCATCGCCTTCCTCAAACAGGCGATTCCCTTCGAACAGACCGGCGGTATGTGGTGGGCGTGACAGGAGGACAGGACATGGGAGCCATACAACCGATTCGTGTCGGCATGATCGGATACAAGTTCATGGGCAAAGCACATAGCAATGCGTACCGAAAAGTCGGCATGTTTTTCGACCCCGACCGGGCATTGCGCATGACGGCCATCTGCGGTCGGGATGAAGCAGGGGTGCGTCAGGCGGCGGACAAATTCGGGTGGGAAGGATACGAGACCGACTGGCGAAAACTCGTACGGCGTGACGACATCGACCTGATCGATATTACGACCCCAAGCGACTTTCACAAGGAGATCGCGATCGCGGCCGCGGAGAACGGGAAGCACGTATTTTGCGAAAAACCGTTGGCACTCAATCTCTCTGACGCGCGCGAGATCCTCGCGGCCGTGCAAAAAGCAGGCGTCAGGCATCAGATCGGGTTCAACTACCGTTTCGCACCAGCCATCCAGCTGGCCAAAAAGATGATCGAAGAGGGACGGTTGGGTCGCATCTTCCACTTTCGCGGGATGTATCTGCAGGACTTTGTGATCGATCCTTCGTTTCCGCTGGTCTGGAGGCTGGATAAAAAAGTAGCCGGATCGGGATCCCTCGGAGACCTCGGGGCGCATGTCGTGGACCTGGCGCGTTATCTGGTCGGAGATCTCGTCCAGGTGATCGGGCACAGCAGGACATTTATCAAGGAACGTCCGCTGGTCGAGCATATGACGGGATTGTCAGGAAAAGCGTCGGACAACGCCCCGCGCGGGATCGTGGACGTGGACGACGCGACGATGTTTCTTGGCGAGTTCGAAAACGGCGCGATGTGCACCATCGAGGCGACCCGTTTCGCCCAGGGACACAAAAACGATTTGTCTTTCGAGATCAACGGCGAAAAGGGCAGTATCCGGTTTTTCCTGCCGCGCATCAACGAACTGGAGTTTTTTGACGCGACGGCAGATGCCGGGCTTCAGGGATTTACCACCATCCAGGTTTCCGAGGAGATTCACCCGTACTGGTCGCATTGGTGGCCCGCGGCACATGTCATCGGATACGAGCACACATTCGTCCATGAGATGTACGAGTTTGTGCAGGCCATCGCGAACGCCAGACCGGCCTCTCCGGATTTTGAGGATGGCATGCAATGTTCCCGGATTCTCGAAGCCGTGGACAAATCGATCGAGGAGCGTCAGTGGATCCGACTGGATTCCATGTAACCGGACCGGTCGGTCCGGAATGCGCGGTGGCATTGTCCGCACTGGTTCGCCGGGTCTTTGTGCGGTTTGAGGCACCGGATTATCCGCCCGAAGGGCTTGAGACTTTTTTTGCGTATACCGAGCCCTCGCTCCTCTCGTTTGCCATCCAGAGCGGGATGCTAACCGTGGGGAGATGTGATTGGGAAGACAGGCTGATCGGTGCCGTCGCATTACGCGATGGCACCCATATCAGCCTTCTTTTCGTTGAAGCGGCCTGGCATCGTCGCGGAATCGGCTCTGCGCTCGTGAACTGGGCGGTCCAGAGAATGTCGGCTGGCAGACGGACATCCTTTGATATGACTGTCAACGCATCGCCGTACGCGCGGGCATTTTATGAGAAAGTCGGATTTTGCGCGACGGCGGAAGAACAGGAGAAGGACGGTATCCGGTTTATACCCATGACCCGCCGAATCGTGGTTTGACACAACATTTTCTCTGTCATATAATCCATCCACAACCGAAAATGTAAAAACGATGACCGGAACAGTAGTCATCCGCAGCTTTTTCAGAGAACGCGGCCAGGTGTGAGCGCGGGAAGAGCGGAAGGACGAATATCATCCGCGAGTCGGCCGACGAAACTCTTCGACGCGAACAGTTCGCACAGTGAGTGGTAGGAAGGCCCGGTCAAACCCTGCGGGGCTGTACCGTTATCATGGACGAGCCGGCTTTTTGGCCGGGTTTCGGGTGGCATCGCGCTTCTGGCGCCCCGAAAGGGGCGCTTTTTTTTGTCCTGATAGAAAAGGAACGCCGCGACAGGCGGCGCATGACAGAAACACGGGAGGAATCACATGTACAAGCCGGTATCGAACGACATGGCGTTTGTGGGGCGGGAGAAGGATGTGCTGTCGTTCTGGAAAGAAAACAGCGTATTCGAGGCTTCGGTTAAAAATCGCGATGGTGCTCCGGAGTTTACGTTTTACGACGGGCCGCCGACCGCCAACGGGAAGCCTCATATCGGGCATATTCTGACGCGTTGTATAAAAGATATCATCCCTCGCTATAAAACGATGAAGGGATATCATGTGCTGCGCAAGGCAGGCTGGGACACGCACGGACTGCCGGTCGAACTCGAGGTCGAGAAAGCACTCGGCATTGACGGCAAACCCCAGATCGAGGCATACGGTGTCGAAGCCTTCAACAAAAAGTGTAAAGAAAGCGTCTGGAAATATAAGGGCGAGTGGGAACGCATGTCGGACCGCGTGGGATTCTGGGCCGATATGGATCACCCGTATGTCACCTACGAGAACGATTACATCGAATCGGAATGGTGGGCGCTCCGGCAGATCTGGGATCGCGGTCTTTTATACAAAGGCTACAAAGTGGTCCCGTATTGTCCGCGGTGCGGAACCGCACTGTCCAGTCACGAGGTCGCGCAGGGATACAAGGACGTCAAAGAAACCTCGATCTATGTGCGGTTCCGGGTGGAAGGAGAGGAAAACACCTGGTTTGCGGCCTGGACCACTACCCCCTGGACCTTGCCGTCCAACGTGGCACTGTGTGTGAACGCCGAGATGACCTATGCGCTGGCGGAAGTGCCCGCAGATCTGGACGGTACGGAAAAGCCGGTGCGCTATTATCTGGCGGCCGATCTGGTGCAGGATGTGCTGGGGGACAACGCCCGGGTTCTGAAGACCTTCCAAGGGGCAGAACTGGTCGGAAAAGCGTACGAACCGCTGCTGCCCTATGCCAATGCCGTGGTGGAAGAATCCGGTAAAACGGGTTTCAGAGTCACGTCCGACGATTACGTCACGTTGACGGACGGTACCGGCATTGTCCATATCGCCCCCGCCTTTGGTGAGGACGATGCCCGGGTCGGACGGATGTATGATCTGCCGTTTGTCCAGATGGTGCAGGAGGACGGCACCATGCACCCGGACGTCGTCGACTTTGCAGGGATGTTTTGCAAGGATGCGGATGCGGGCATCACCAGAAAGCTTGCCCTGGAAGGCAAGTTGATGAAAAAAGTGCCCTATGAACACAGCTATCCGTTCTGCTGGCGTTGTGACACCCCGTTGATTTATTACGCACGTCACTCCTGGTTTATCCGTATGACCGAAGTACGGGATCGTCTGGTTGCGAACAACCGGACCGTGAACTGGCATCCCGCATCGATCGGGGAGGGAAGGTTCGGAAACTGGCTCGAAAACGTGATCGACTGGGCGGTAACACGCGAACGGTACTGGGGGACCCCGCTTCCGCTCTGGGAATGTGCCGGATGCGGTCACAGGCATGCAATCGGGAGCGTGGCCGAACTGCGCGAGATGTCCCCCGACTGTCCGGAAGAAATCGAGCTGCACCGGCCCTATATCGATCAGGTCCATCTGAACTGTCCATCGTGCGGTGGTGTCATGACACGCGTGCCCGAAGTCATCGACTGCTGGTTTGATGCCGGTTCGATGCCGTTTGCCCAATGGCACTTCCCGTTTGAAAACAAGGATATGTTCGAGCGTCAGTTTCCGGCCGACTTCATCTCCGAAGCGGTCGACCAGACCCGTGGCTGGTTCTATACGCTGATGGCGATCTCCACGTTGCTGTTCGACCAATCGCCCTATAAAAACGTGGTGGTACTCGGTCTTGTCCAGGACAAGGACGGTCAGAAAATGTCCAAACACAAGGGCAATGTCGTCGATCCGCGAGTGCGCCGTGGCTGCCCAGCCGCTTTTCGGACGATGCGGTCAGCGAAGGACAGCGCCGCTTTATGGGGACGCTCTGGAATACCTATGCCTTTTATGTCATGTATGCCAACATCGACGGATTCAATCCGAGCGCCTATGTGCTGGAGAAGGACGGGTTGCCCGCGATTGACCGTTGGGTTCTGTCCAGACTCCACTCGCTGATCTCGCTGGCGGATGGCCGTCTCGATGCATACGACATCACCGGGGCCGCGCGGGCAATCGGCGATTTTGTCGACGAACTGTCAAACTGGTATGTTCGGCGCAATCGCGAACGGTTCTGGCAGCCCGGTATGCCGCAGGACAAGATCAATGCGTACATGACGCTATACACCGTGCTGGAAACGCTGAGCAGGCTGGCAGCCCCCTTTATTCCTTTTATGGCGGAGGCGATGCACCAGAACCTCGTGCAGCCGAAAGCCGGTCAGCCGTTTACCTCTGTACATCTGTGCGATTATCCGGTGTCAGATTCCGCGCGGATCGACATCGAACTGGAACGCCGGATGGGAGACGTGCTTACGCTGGTCGCTTTGGGCCGCGCGGCGCGCAACGCCTGCGCCGTCAAAACAAGGCAGCCGTTGTCCCGCATGATTGTGGTCGGAGCGGAGGACCTGCCGGAGGAGTACCGCCAGCTGGCCGCGGAAGAGCTCAATGTGAAGTCTTTCGAAGCCGCGGACGACGCGTCCGCCCTGGTCGGATACCGCTTCAAACCCCAGTTGAGAACCCTCGGTCGCAAACTGGGTGCACTGCTCCCTAAAGTGTCCGCCGCACTGGCAGACCTCGACGGGCGTGCGGCGATGCGCGAACTCGATCTGACCGGACATCTGAAAATGGAAGCCGGAGGACAGAAAGTCGAGCTGGAACGCGATGATCTGATCATCGAGACCGTACAGCCTGAGGGTCTTTCCACGATGGGAGAGGGGCGGTATACCGTCGCACTCGACACCAACATGACGCCCGAACTTCTGGCGGAGGGAATGGTGCGTGAAATCGTCAGCAAGATCCAGACCATGCGCAAAGAGGCCGGGTTCGAAGTCATGGACCGGATCCTTGTACGCTATAATGGAAGCACGGCTGTCGACTCGATCGTCCAGGCTCACAACGCCTGGATCCGCGAGGAAGTTCTGGCAGACCGGATGGACCGGGTCGAAGGGGACATTCCTTTCGCGCGTGCCTGGAACATCAACGGTGAGAACATGAATCTGTCGGTCGAAAAGAGGTAACGAATGCCAGACAAGGACATCGGACATTCCCCGGAGCATCTGTCTGTCGGCGGTTGTGACGCGCTGGAACTGTCAGCGCGGTTCGGCACGCCTTTGCATGTCCTGGATGAAATGCGGATCCGTTCCGCGTGTCGCGCGTATCGTCAGGCGGCTGTTGCGTGTTTCGGCCCCCGGTCCAGAGTGGTTTACGCGTCCAAGGCTCTTTGCACGACAGCGGTGTTGCGAATTGTAGCTTCCGAAGGCCTGGGCGTCGATGTAGTGTCCGGCGGAGAGCTCCATACCGCGTTGTGCGCCCGGGTGCGCCCGGTGGACATCGTGTTTCACGGAAACAACAAAACACCACGTGAACTTGCGGAAGCCATATCTGCGGGTGTCGGCCGGATTGTGGTCGATAACGGGGATGAACTCTCACGGTTGAGTGCGCTTTGTACGGAGCACGGTACCGAAGCGGAGGTCCTGTTCCGCATCAAACCGGGTGTATCCGCACATACACACGAGTATGTAAGGACGGGTGCAATCGACTCCAAGTTCGGGGTCGCTCTCGAGAGCGGAGAAGCAGAGCACCTGCTGATCCGCGCCGCATCGACGCCCGGTATCCGGGTGCGCGGCATCCATTGCCATATCGGATCACAGATTTTTGGATCGGGATCCTTTGTAGAGGCTGCCCGCATTATGGCCGGATTCATGGCGGATCTTGCCGAGCGTACCGGCATTGTCCTGACGGAACTCAATCTGGGCGGCGGGTACGGCGTCCGGTACGTGGACGAGGACACGCCCGACGCTCCGGAAGACGTTTTCCGGCCGGTAGCCGCCGCAATCCGTGAAATCTGCGGGAAACGTTCGTTTCCGCTGCCTGCGGTATGTCTTGAACCCGGACGTGCAATTGTTGCGGAAGCCGGGACCACTCTGTACACCGTGGGATCGGTCAAGCGCATCCCGGATATCCGTACGTATGTCGCCGTCGATGGCGGGATGTTTGAGAATCCCCGGTATGCACTGTACGGCTCGGCCTATGAAATCGTACGCGCGGACAACCCGGCCGCGGTCCGCACGGAACCGGTCACCATTGCAGGAAAATGCTGCGAGTCCGGCGATTTGATTCAGGAACACATCCCGATGCCTCCGCTCAAACCGGGCGATATTCTCGCGGTATTCTCCACAGGTGCCTACCATTACTCGATGGCTTCCAACTACAACCGGAATCCAAGGCCGGCGGTAGTGCTGTGCAGGGAAGGTCGAGCGGTGGAGATCGTGCGGCGTGAAAGTTACGAAGATCTCGTTCGGAACGACTTGATTCCGGAAGGACTGTAAGATGACACATTTGACAGCCAGCTTTTTCCAAAACATTCTCCAGGATCCGGCAGGGCTCCTGATTCTCGTGTTTGTGTTGACCCTTTCGCTGTCATTTCATGAGTTTTCACACGCCTGGATGGCACATCGACTCGGAGATGACACCGCCGCGCTGCAAGGACGCCTGTCGCTCAACCCCCTGCGGCATCTGGACCCCATTGGCTCCCTGATGTTTCTGCTCGCGGGCATTGGCTGGGCGAAACCGGTACCGGTCAATCCGGCCCGCTTTTCCCGGAATGTCACGATGAAATCAGGCATGATGAAGGTGAGTCTGGCCGGCCCGGTGTCGAATCTGGTGTTGGCCACTATTTCCAGTTTTCTTTTTTACGCCGTTCTCACGGTTGCGCGATTGACGGACGGAGGAGGGAATCTTCTGTACTTCTTTCAGCGGCTGACCAGCCAGCTGTATTTTTCCAATGTGATTCTCGCAGTGTTCAACCTCCTGCCGATTCCGCCGCTTGACGGATCGAAAGTGTTTGGATCACTGCTTCCAAATACCCTGTACTACAAGCTGATGCGATACGAACGTTATATCGGCATGGCGTTCCTGTTTCTGGTCATATTCGGTCGCGGAATTCTCTCTACCGTTTTATCGTATATCCGTATGCCGTTCGACTACATTATTCTCAAGCCGATCGGATTTTTGTTTGAGCAGCTCTGGAAACTGCTATGACGTCGACGCAATCCGCACAGGCACATCCGGAGTTCATCCGGGCCGCCGGATTTGAAGGCCCGCTCGATCTGTTGCTGCATCTTATCGAGCGCAACCGCATCGACATTTATGACATTCCGATCGCGCGGATTGCGGATCAGTACCTCGCGTATCTTCAGGGGATGCTATCCATGGATCTGGAAATCGCCAGCGACTTTCTGGTGATGGCATCCACCTTGTTGCACATCAAGTCCCGTATGCTGCTCCCTTCGCGAGACGCGGCGGTAACAGATCCGGATGCGGATCCGCGGGAGGAGCTGGTCATTCGATTGCTCGAGTACCGTCGCTGTCGCGCACTGGCAGAGGATCTTCGCGCCCGGCACGATATCCATGCAGTGCGCATAAACCGGCTGCCGGAACCTCCTGCCAACCTGGGCCTGGATCCGGTTAAGCTGGACGAACCGGTCAACCGTGATGCTTTTTTTGATGCCTGTGAAGCGCTGAGTGCCCGCAATCGTGCACGGTTCCAGAATCTATCCTCCCGCATGACCCATATTCTGCAGCGGGAAAAGGTGTCATTGAAGGAAAAAGTGCGCCTGATCTGGCAGCGTGTGGTCAAGAGGGCCAATCTCCTGTTCCACGAGTTGTTCCCCGATCGCGCTACATCCCGCGCAGATCGGCTCACCGGCTTTCTGGCGTTGCTTGAGCTGCTCAAACTGAATAAAATCAGGGTGACCCAGGAGCGTCCGTTCGATGTCATTCTGATCAATCCGACCCAGGAGAACCCGGATCCGGACGATGAGGATCTGAACCGCTTCTTCTCAGACGGCGGCAACGACCGCGGTGATTATCGTTGAGGAGACCGGCAGGAAAGGAATAGCATGCAGGACAGTACGCACGGACCCGAATGGGAAGGACTCACATATCAGACGCCGGACGATCTGGCAGGAGACATGGCTGCAGAAGACGGGCATTCACTGGATCCGGCAGATCTGGAAGCCGCAGTCGAGGCGATCCTGTTTGCTTCCGGCGACCCTGTGACGCTGGAGCGCATCGCTTCGGTAACGGGATTGCAGCGGGACCATGCACGCAAAGTGCTCCAGGATCTGAAATCCCGCATGGAAGCGGACCGCAGCCGGGGTGTCACGATCCAGCAGATCCGTGACACCTATGTGTTGTCTACCAAACCGGACATGAATCCTGTGATGCGGGTACTTTTTCAACCGCGCAACCGTCCGCCTCTGTCTCAGGCGGCCTATGAGGCGCTGGCGATCGTCGCCTATAATCAGCCTGTCACACGCTCCCGCATAGAGGCGGTTCGCGGAGTCAGCAGTGACGGCATTCTCGCACGCCTGATTGAACGCGGTTTGGTGCGCGAATGCGGTACATTGGATGCGCCCGGGCGTCCGATGCTGTTCGAGACCACCGACACCTTTTTGCGGGAATTCGGGTTGACGTCGGTCACCGATCTGCCGCCCATGGAGATGCTGATGGTAGGGACCCTGCGCGGGATTGAACATGCACTGGATCCCTCGATGGCGGGACCGGACGACCGGCAGATCACGGTCGACCAATGGGTATCCGCGTTGACGCCCGGCATGATGCGGTCCGATGATGCGGCTCAGACAGACTCGCTGCTGGATACGGAGGCATTATACCGCGAAGAAGAGACACCGGGCTGAGTCGGCGGTTCCGGTACGGGTGCGGATCCATTGCACCTGTGATCTGATATTCGATATAATGAACCGGAAGTGACTGCGTTCCGCTGATCCTGTCGGGATACCCCGACGGCGGATCCGGTTCGCTAATGCCCCACAGACGCGGAGGCGGGGAGAAAGGACGGAAGTCATGGCCGATCCCAACGTTTCCACCGGTATTCGGATGCCGCAGTCGGAGAAAGATCCTTTGACCGGACTTGGTACCCGATATCGATTCATCGCGGATCTCGAACGATTGCTCGATGCCCCGGGAGCACGTCCGGGGGATGGTGCGCTGATTCTGATCGATATAGACGATTCCCGGAAGACCAACGACACATATGGATATCGGTTTGGAGACCGTGTCATCCGGGGGGTCGGGGAGTTGATAGCCGGCATTCTGCCGGCAGGTGCCACTATGTACCGGATCGGCGGTGACACGTTTGCGGTTCTGTGGCCGGGGGCCTCCAGAGAGCAAACACACCATTTTTCCGTGACATTGCTCAGCGAAGCCCGTAAACCGCGACGTGTTGCCGGTGTGACCTGCACGGCGACCGTTTCTGTCGGAGCGGCTTTCTTTCCGGAAGACAGCGATACGGCGGAATCGTTGTTCCGGTGTGCCGACATCACGCTTTTCCGCGTCAAACGGCGCGGTAAGAACAATGTTTCATTTTTCTCTGCCGACGACCACGACCAGGCGCTTTCCCATATCGATCTGGAATCCGAACTGCGAGCGAGTGTGGAAGCCGGATTCAAGGATTTCGAGATTTATTACCAGCCGACGGTGGATGCTGTTTCAGGAATCTGCAACGGTGCTGAAGCGCTGCTGCGGTGGACATCGCCCAAGAACATCCGCATTTCACCCGCGGATGTCATCATGCATCTTGAACTCATCGGTTGTGTCGAACAGGTCGGAGACTGGGTGCTGGAACAGGCCATCGGGCAATGTGCGGCCTGGCGTGCGAGCGGGCTGAGTGATTTTTCCATTCATGTGAATCTGTCCATGCTGCAACTTCGAGACCATGTACTGGAGGATCGGCTGGTGTCCATGCTGGCCAGTTCCGGTCTTCCCCCGTCTTCACTGGTTCTGGAGGTTACCGAGAGCGCGATTATGAATGACCTGTCCAACTCTATCGCCATTCTCAACGACATACGCCGGCACGGAGTGCGGATCGCACTGGACGACTTCGGTAGCGGATACTCGTCGATCAATTATTTGCGCAAGCTCCCGATCGATCAGATCAAGATCGACCGTTCCTTTGTTGCGGACATCGCGAATACGTTCAACAAATCTCTTGCCAATACGATCAAGGATCTGGCACACAGTATTCAGTTGTCCGTTTGTGACGAAGGAATCGAAGACGAAGCGCAGTTCGATCAGATTGAACCCAGTCAAGGCGATATCATTCAGGGGTATCTTTTTGGTAAACCGATGCCGATCGATATCTTTCAGACGTTCCTTCGCGACAACAGACGCAACGTGGTCAAACGCTCGCAAGCGGTGTAGAAAGAAGGCTTGCAGCCAACGATCGCCTTCTATGGAAGTAGACAGGCGATCGTTTTTCTTGTGTCGGTAAGTTATGCAGTTTTCCTCTTCTCAAGTTGCATCCGATCCTCTATAATCTATAGCAGGCGATATATGCCGTGTTCAGCGGATTGTTTTGTCGTCGGGGCACGGCCCCTACTTTTATATCGAGAGGTGGCATCCATGGGATCGAAAGACAGAATGGCGGGATTCG
>CAZBKR010000013.1:10988-20328 GCA_964492455.1 uncultured Oscillospiraceae bacterium | reverse complement strand
AATGTGCTGTTGACCTCGCACCAGGGGTTTTTCACCCGGGAAGCCATGCAGGCAATCACGCAGACGACGGTGGACAACATCCGTGCATTTGAGCAGGGCGCGTTTCTGGAGAACGAAATCTGTTATCAGTGCATGACCGGTGGATGCGATCGCGCCACGACACGGAAGAACTGCTTTTGACAGGGAGGATTTGCGGGAATGGCAATCGGATATGCCTGTGTCACACGCGGGGTCCACGGGGCACAGCAGCGCGCAATGCGACTGTCCTCTGTCGGGGACGGATCGCGTTTTCTGGAGGTCGCATACGCGAACCTTGATGCGCTGGACCGGATTCTGAGCTACAACCGGTCCCGCGGCATCCAGCTGTTCCGGGTTTCGTCCGGGCTGGTCCCGCTGGCCTCCCATCCCGACAATCCACACGATTGGGAGATGCTGCTCGCTCCCCGGCTCGCGGAACTGCGCGCCCGTGTCGATGCGGCCGGCGTCCGGCTGTCCATGCACCCGGGCCAGTATACGGTGCTCGATTCCGACCGGCCGGAGACGGTCGACGCCGCGGTCGCGGAAGTGGAGTATTCCGCACGTCTGCTCTCGCTGCTTTCGGGCGGAGAGTCCTTGATTGTCCTGCACGGGGGCGGCAAGCCGGGTGCGCTTGCGCGCGGGGTGGACAAGTTATCTCCTGCCGCACGGGGGATGCTGGTTCTCGAAAATGACGAAACCCGCTCCGCACCGGAAGACACCCTGTCCGCCTGTCGCGATTTGGGACTTCCGATGGTTTACGATCCGCTCCATGCCGAAGTACACGCCGGGCACAACACGGGGGTACGGTTCCTGCCGGCGGTCGGAGATCCCGCATGGGCGGAAGTGCACCGGCAAACAACTGCCGCGGCAGCGGAGACCTGGCGGGGGCGTGCGCGCCCGCAGAAAATGCATGTGTCACTGCAGCGGGAGGATCCCGGGGCACGCCCGGGAGCGCACGCCGAGTCCATCCCGCCCCGCATTCTCCAGCAGAAACTCGCGGAATGGGGCATCGATCCCGCGCAACAGGATGTCATGCTGGAGACCAAGGACAAGAACCTGTCTGCGACCGCCTGCACCCTGTCGCTGCTCGGTGCGACCCGTCCGGATCTTGAGCGGGAGTGGGGTGCATGGAAATATCTGGTCATGGAACACTCCCGTGCCCACTACGACCGGATCCGGGATCATTTCAATCAGATGGAACGGTCCGGCCGTACGGTGCCGTCCGAAACCGTATTCCGCTTCTACGATCTGATCGATGCCGCGCGTGCCATCCCTGCGGAACCCGGTGGCACCCTCAATGCGCTTCAGCATGTCTGGGGTTATTTTAAGCGGGATGCGGACGACGCTGAACGAGCGGCGATGATGCGTGCACTGCGGCGTTTTTCCGAGGGCGTACTCTCCCGAAACGCCGTCGTTGCGCGGCTCGAGGCACTGGCAGTCAAATACGGCGCAGACTATCTGCTCGACGGATATTTTCTAAATGAAGAATAAATGATCGGATTGTTGTTAAATAGGGCTTCCTCACACTTGCTATATACAACGTTTCGGTTGCATAATGACAAGACAGTACGATCGGGGACGTATGTTCCCGACCACGACGGACGACTTTCGGAGTACCGACCATGGATGACTTGTTCAGCCGGTCCATCCTGGAAGAGACCGCTGCCGCGTATGCTTGTTTCCGGATCCTGCCGGGTGCGGGGGGAGATCCCGCCGATGCGATCTGTCTGGAATCCAGCGATGCAGCCGAGCGGTTTTTTGGGTTGCGCCCGTCCGCGCTCGTGGGCCGGCGCGCAAGCGAAGTGCTCCCCGCCATCCTTACAGAACCGGACGCCTGGCTGACGCGCTTTGCCGCGGTCGCCCGTACCGGGCGGCCAGCCGACTTTGATGCCGGCACCCCGTTGACCTTGCTTCCCTGCCATCTCCATGTTTTTTCTCCCGGCCGGGGTTATTTCACACTGTTGCTCCAGGATGCTGCTCCCTCCGGAACTTCCGGAACAGAGTCTCCCATGACAGCCACAGCCACTCTGTCTTCCTTTCTCGACAACTGGATCAGTCTGGGCGGCGAAGCGGACCCCGATTCGCTGATCGCACGCACTTTGCTCGATTTGAGCGGCGGACAGGTCGCCGCGTTCCACCGGCTGCTTCCGGACGGAACAGGATACCGGATTTCTGCGGTCGCCGGCCTGTCTGCTTCGACACGTGCCGCACTGGAAGCACTCGGAGTACGACTGGAAGGCCGCGCGTGGTCCTGGGGACCGGCCGGATCGGCGGTATTGCCCGCACGCGGATCCGTGGTGTATCCGGATGCGCGCGCACTCGCGGCCGCTCTGCTGCCTTCCGCGCAGGCGGAGGCCGCGGCGGATTGGGGTACGGGAGAAGCCGTCCTGACCGGCATACCGGGATCTTCGGTTACCGGACCGCGGGCTTTTTTCACGCTGTTGATGCCGCCGGGTCTGCACTTTTCTGCCCACGACGCCTGTACGACACTCGCCGGGATCGTTTCCGTCTGGCTGTCTGCCGGTCAGCCACAGCCCCCGTCAGCAGATACGGCTGCACCGGGACCGGCAGACGGGAACAGCAATAATAATGGAGAGACGGAGGCTGCGGAGCTGGTATTCGAGCACTCCCCCTGTGCCTTGTTTTTAGTGGATGTGGAGAATGAGTCCACACCTCGCTTTGTCCGGGCCAATCCGGCCGCGTTGACGGGCGCTTTATCGGAGGATCCTGTCGGGCGCACCCCACAGGAGGTCTTCGGGCCGGAGCGCGGCGCACGCATGGCCGCGCAGGTTTCCCGCTGTGTACGCGAGGCGGGATCCGTCTCGTTTGAGGACCCGGTCGATCTGCCGGACGGACGCTTTGTGTTCCGGACTGTTCTGTCCCCCCTTTCGGACAATGGCCGTGTCATCCGGGTGTTCGGTGCCGCCGGGGACGTCACTGAACATCGGAAGGCCGAAGACGCTTTGCGCGGTCATCTCCGGCGCAGCGAGATGCTGCTCGATCTTCTCCATGACACCCCGCAGGATCCCGAGCATTTCCTCAAGCGCCTGATTGACGGCGCGATGAGTCTGACCGGGAGTCTGTCCGGCGGGATCCTGCTGCCGGGGATGACCGAAGGGGCCTGGAAATGCGGTATCTGCCGGGGTACCTGGTCAGAAACCCGAACAGCTCCGGAGAATGGTGACCCGGTGCGCCCGGTATCCGATCCGCTGTGGGCGGAAACACTCCGCACCGGCCGGCCTGCTGTGCGGAATACCCCCGACACCATGTTGTGCGTACCGGTGTACGACATCGGCCGGATCGTCGCGATCCTCGGTGTCGCCGGCCGTGTGGACGGTTATTCCGACGAGCAGGCGCTCCAGCTGAAGATACTGGCCGGCAGTACATGGCCAGCCGTTGGGCGGCTGCGTGCGGAAGCGGATTTGCGGGTGGAGCGTGACCTGTTGCGCGCGACACTGCTTTCGATCGGCGATGCAGTGATCGCTGCCGACAATGACGGAAAAGTGACCCTTATGAACGACGCCGCCCGCCAGCTGACCGGATGGGATCCTGCGCAGGCGGTCGGTCAACCGCTCGCAGTGGTTCTCCCGCTGATCGATGAACACACGCGCGAGCCCTATGTTCCATCCGCGGGAGACGCGGGGGAACCGTCGGACGACTATCTTCCGGACACCCTGCTGCTGGTGTCCCGGGACAATGGCGAGCACCCGGTCTCCCTCAGCGTATCCCCGATCCTGGACGCGCAGGACAATCCGGCCGGTGCGGTTATGTCGTTCCGGGATGTCACTTTGGCCCGTCACCACCAGGAAAGCGTCACCTACCTGAGTTATCACGACCAGCTGACCGGGCTGTACAACCGCCGGTTCTTCGAAGAAGAACTGCGCCGGCTCGACACCAGGCGCAATCTCCCCATCACGCTGGTGATGGCGGATGTCAACGCCCTCAAACTGACCAACGACGCATTCGGTCACAAGACGGGAGACCGGCTGCTGTGCGCCGCCGCGAATGTGCTGCGGGCCTGTTGCCGGGAAGATGACATCATCGCCCGGCTGAGCGGGGACGAGTTTGTCATTCTGCTCCCGCATACGGAGTCGGACAAGGCCGCCGAAATCGTCGGGCGGATCCGCGAACTCTGTGCCAGGACCCATGTGGACGCGGTTTCTTTGTCCGTTTCGTTCGGGTGGGAGGCCAAGACCAGGGAAGACGAAGACATCCAGGACACGTTCAAGCGAGCCGAAGACCATATGTACCGGCAGAAGCTGTTCGAGAGCCCCGTCATCCGGAGCAGTACGATCCAGACCATCATCCAGACACTATACAAATCGCAGCCGCGCGAGGAAATCCGCACAAAGCATGTGGCCGCTCTCTGTGAGACGATGGGGCGTGCGCTCGGCCTGCCGGACCATATTGTCAAGGAGTTGCGCACAGCCAGCGCGTTTTACGACATCGGGAAAATCGCGATCCGGGATGACATCCTCGGGAAACACGGTGCGTTGTCCGAGGAGGAGTGCCGCGAGATGAAGCGCCACGCCGAAATCGGATACCGGATCGTGAGTTCGGTCAACGAACTCGCTGAAATCGCGGACTATATCCTGCTGCATCATGAACGGTGGGACGGAACCGGATATCCCAAGGGACTGGCCGGAGATAAGACGCCCCTCCCCTCCCGGATCATCGGTCTGGCGGACGCCTACGACGCGATGGTCAACAGCCGTCCTTACCGGGAAGCACTGTCCCCCGAAGAGGCGGTTCGCATCATCCGGGAAGAAGCCGGCACCAAATTCGATCCGCATCTGGTCGAAGTGTTTGTCCAGCATATAGCGGGCGAGATGCAGGCGGCACGGGACTCTCAGGGATCCAGTGGAAGAATATCATAATTTCGTCATCTTTTTCTGTCGGATTCGTATCATGAGTCTGGTACAATGCATGCGTGCGTAGCACTTGCAGCGATCTGCGGAGTTGGCACATGCCGCGTCCACGCTTGCAGGAGTCACAGCAATGACAAAAAGCGATAAGAAAATCCGGCCCTGGAGAATCTCACACATCACCGGAGAGTTTCTCGATCCGGATATGGAAGCGAGCTACCTCGAGAACGAGATGCACAACGTGGCGTCTCATGTACGAACGGTCGCCAACATTCTGGGGCTGCTGTTTTTTTCATTTGTCATTCCAGACTGGTTCGTCCTGGGTCCGGGCCTGCCTTTTGCGCTGATTCTGTCGATCCGGTTCTCCTCCATGGTGTTTATGATCTTTGTGGGGAGACGACTCGCGAAGAGCCCGACGGTCAAAGGATTTATCCGGCTCGTAACCGCAACGGAGCTCATTTTCACCATCCTGTTTCTCCTGGCTTTTGC
Source organism: uncultured Oscillospiraceae bacterium (assembly GCA_964492455.1). Lineage (GTDB taxonomy): Bacteria > Bacillota > Clostridia > Saccharofermentanales > UBA5734 > JAAYKS01. Next base: position 14,956 of record CAZBKR010000013.1, on the reverse strand, counting down.
GCTGTACCAGAGGGCGGATTTCCTGATTCAGGCGTTTGGCCTCATGCTGATGCTGTCGGCTTTTTATCTGGTCCCCAACCGGTTCCTGAATCACGTCGCCCTGTCACTGGTTTCGATCGCTGCCTTTCTCAATGTCGCCCTCTTCACGGTGGATGAACTGTCGACGATGCACATGCTGGCGGGCACCGTCTACCTTATCCTGATCACTTCAGCCAGTGCCGCCACGTTTGCGCGCACGTCCTACCACAAACGCCGGCTGTTCGTGAACAACCAGAGGTTGAGGCAGCTGGCGGTCACCGATTCGCTGACACATGCGTACAACCGGCACAAATTCAACGAAGAGCTGTGGCGGGAGACCAACCGGTACCGGCGCACCGGTGCGCCGTTGTCGGTCGTGATCATGGACCTGGACGATTTCAAGTCGATCAATGACCGGTTCGGCCATCTGCAGGGGGACCGGGTGCTGGTGCAGGTCGCGCGGGCCATACGAAAAGAGATCCGCGTGACCGATGTGTTCGCGCGGTGGGGAGGTGAGGAGTTCGTCCTGCTGCTGCCCGCCACCGCGACTGTACAGGCGGGAGAGCTCACATTGCGGCTGCTCCGCCTGATCAACCATTTGCATCTGGAAAGTCCGGTGCTCCCGGAATTCCATTCCAGAGGAGAGCCGGTGTCCGGCACTCACGTGGAGGAGAAACACACCGAGCGGATTCCGGTTCGATGCAGTTTCGGGATCGCGGAGATGCGGGCGACTGACACACCGGAAACCTTGATCCAGCGCGCGGACCGGCTGCTCTATCAAGCCAAATCGGACGGGCGCAACTGCATCGTCACCGAAACCGCGACGCTGCGGTGTCCCGCCCCCTGAGAAGCACCGGTCAATTCCCCAGCGCTTCCCTGCAGGCGGCGAGCAGCCGTTCCATCCACGCGCGGTCGGTCCGGCTGCCGGGATGGCGTGCCATGACCCGGAGCGGCGTAGTCATCAGGACCGCGTGTGCGAATCCTTCCCCCATCGCGTCCATTCCCGGATCCCGCGGAGCATCGGTGAGCCGCGCCACCTCCGCTTCTACCAAGGGGGCAAGATCCGGGTGGGCGGCGAGTTCTTCTAGCGTCGCGAACGCATCCAGCCGCACTGCCGGCCGATCGGTCGAATACACGGCCACCCCGGCTTCCAGCCGGATGTCAGTACAAGAGGCCCCGATCCGCACCGTATACACTCCGCTGTCGGCAACCCAGCGGTCCTGCAGCGCGTCAAAGCGGGAGAACGAGCGTTTGTCCAGCACAAACGATACTTCCTGCTCCCCGCCGGGAGCGAGCTCGATTTTTGCAAATCCTTTCAGCTCCCGTTCCGGACGCCGGACGGGGCCGGCACAAGGAGAGACATACAACTGCACCACTTCTTTCCCCGACCGGTCTCCGGTGTTGCGAACCCGGCAGCTGACGGTCAGGGTCTCCCCCTCCAGCATCGCGACTTGTGAAAAACGAAGCCGGCTGTATTCGAACGTCGTATACCCCAGTCCATGTCCGAACGGAAACCGCACCGCGGTCTTGCAGGTGGTGTAATGGCGATATCCGACATAAATCTCCTCCGCATACCGGACAGTTCGGTCTTCATCCGGAAAATGCAGATAGGAGGGATTGTGCTCCAGAAGATATGGAAAACTTTCTGCCAGACGTCCGGAGGGAGAGACACATCCGGTCAGGAGATCCGCGATCGCGCCGCCTGCCGCGGAACCGCCGAGATAAGCTTCGAGTACAGCGGGAACCCGGTCGGCCCAGGGCATCTCCACCGGAGATCCGTTCATCAGCACCACCACGGTCTCCGGACGAACCGCCAATACGGCATCGAGCAGTTTCTCCTGTGCAGCGGGGAGGCGCATGTCCACCCGGTCGTATCCTTCGGATTCGATCCGGTCGGGCAAACCGAGGAACACCACCGCAATATCCGCTTTCGCAGCGGTCCGCACAGCCAGTTCCAGCAGTTCGGGATCCGACTGTTCCGCATCCGCTTTACACCCCGGTGCGTAGTATACATCCGGCAGCAACTTGCGCAATTCCTCTAGCGGGACATCCGTGCGCCAGCAGGGTACGCGGGAACTCCCGCCCCCCTGTACGCGCGCCTGCTCCGCAAAGGGACCGATGACCGCGATGGTTTTGTCAGCGGCAAGAGGGAGCAACGACCCTTCGTTTTTCAACAGCACCATACATTCCGCGGCCACCTGCCGCGCAAACCGGTGGTGATCCGCCAGATCCACAGATGGTGCCGGGATGAGTGCCTGCACCTGATCCCGGCGGTCGATCACACGCAGCAAGCGCTCCACCGCCCGGTCGAGCTCTCCTTCGTCCAGCAGTCCGGATTCGACCGTCTTCACCAGTTCCCGATCGGTCACGCCGCCCGATGCCGGCATCTCGAGCTCCACGCCTGCGCGGACCGCCTCCACCCGGTCGTTGAGTGCCCCCCAGTCAGTCATCACGAAACCGTCGAATCCCCACATGTCCCGCAGCACTTCGGTCATCAGGTAACGGTGTTCGGACGCATATGTTCCGTTGATTTTATTGTATGAACACATGACCGTCCAGGGGCTGGATTCCCGCACTGCCCGTTCGAATGCCGACAGATAAATCTCATGCATGGCGCGCATGTTGCACACCGAATCGCTGTTCTGCCGGTTCTTCTCCATATTGTTGAGCGCATAGTGTTTGAGACAGGCGCCGACACCGGTCGACTGGAGACCGCGTACAAACGCCGCGGCGATGTTGCCGGCCAGCCACGGATCTTCCGAGTAATACTCGAAATTGCGGCCGCACAGGGGAGATCGTTTGATATTGAGCGCGGGTCCGAGCAGTAGATCCACACCGCTGTTGCGACATTCCGCACCGATGGTCCGCCCGACCGTTTCGATCAGGCCGGCGTTCCAGGAGGCGGCCAGCCCCACCCCCGTGGGAAAGGCGGTCGCCGGGGCGGGTATCCCGTCCGGTGTGGCCGAGAGCCGCATCCCGTGCGGGCCGTCGGTCATGAGGAGCGATGGGATGCCCAGACGCGCAACCGGTTTGGTATGCCAGCCATCCAGCCCCGACAGCAGGGATGCTTTCTCAGTCAGCGTCATGGCACGAACCCGCAGGTCGACTGTTTCGCTCATGGCGACACCTCCAGGTGGGCAGGGTTGATGACGGCGTACAGACACACCGTCCGGTATGCTCCCTTGACAAAATACTTGTCTTTGCAGGTGCCTTCATATGACATCCCGATCTTCTGCATCACACGCCCGGATTTCCGGTTGGGTTCGAAGTGATAGGCCTCCACACGGTGGACGTCTTTTGCCTCGAACAGGAACCGGACAAACGCGCCCATGGCCTCGGGCATCAGGCCGCGGCCCCAGTAGTCCCGATGGAGCACATATCCGATCTCGGCAAAACGACCGTCGCGCTCAATGCCGCGAAACGCGCCACCCGCACCGATCACATGTCCGGTTTCTGCAAGTTCAATGGCGTAGTCGTAATGATTTCCGCTCCTGTAGGCATCCAGCGTGAAACGCAGATATCCAAGCGAATCCTCGATCGACCGGTGTGTCTCCCAGGTCATGTAGCGCGAGACCTCGTCGTCGCTCGCGTAGGCAAACACATCCGCCGCGTCGGTCATCCGAAAGGGACGCAAAACCAGGCGTTCCGTGCGGATCGCAGGGGGTGTAAAAGAGGAATCATCCATCGTTCGATACCTCCGCTGTCATGTTTCGAATATCATATCATGCCTGTCAGGCGTACAGAAAAAACCGGGGTTCCGCTTGAGGACGGAACCCCGGTCGTCACACGTCAGGTGTGGTTCAGATCCGGTTTTCACCGCGACGCCGACGAATGAAGACGACCGCCGCGAGCGTCATCAGTATTGCGATCCCGGCGAACAGTTCTGTACCGGCAGATTCGCCCGTGTCCGGAATCGGAACCGGGGTTGGGGTCGGGGGTACCGGCGTCGG
>CAZBKR010000013.1:249-10888 GCA_964492455.1 uncultured Oscillospiraceae bacterium | reverse complement strand
GTCGGTGTGGGTGCGGGTGCGATCGTGAAGGTGGCATCCGCGTGCAGCAGCTGGGTTTCCGGCACCGTGACCTCTATCTTGTAGGTACCTGCGGGCAGGGTCGCCGGCAGGACCAGGGTGGCAAGTGCCTGTCCGACACCGTCACTGTTTTCGTCCGTGACGGTCGCGGTTCCGGTCACAGCCGGTTCGAGCGGATTGCCGGCTGCGTCCAGCACACGGAGCGCGAGTTCCGTTCCCGCAGGAAGGCTGATCGTATCGATTGTGACGGGCAGGGATGTGGTGCCGTTGGGCAGCGCGGTCTGGGACGGAGTCACAGCGGTGATCGCGGCGTCCGGCAGATTGACACGGGTGCGGGTGGCGTCCGAAGCGTACATCCCCGGATCGTCGGCCGCGGTGGCGAGCAATGTCAGCAGGTCGGAAGTTCCGCCGACGGCATCTGCGGGAACGGCCACCTGAATGGTCACATCGACCGCTTCACCCAGTGCGGGCAAAGTCGCCGTATTCCCATCGGGAAATGTGACATCCCAATCGTGCTCGGAAGTCGCTTCGAGCACGACATCCAGTGCATCTTCGCCGTAATTCATCACAGTAAAGGTGTAGGTTGCGGTGGTGCCGGCATCGACCTGCTGTTCAGCCGGGGCCAGAATCTGCAGTACATTGGCACCGGTGATACGTTCGTAGGAGATGACGGAAAACGACTCGGCAGGTGCCAGGGAAACGAGGTTCCACTGCAGCTGATAGCCGGCGTCCCTGAAGGTAGGTTCGGTGTAATCATTCAACGCGCCTTCCACAGCGTATTTATAACCATCCCAGTAGTAACCAACAAAATAGTGGTCTGCAGGGGTCGTAGGGCTGCCCGAGTATCCCATCAAGCCGAAGGTCGTCATGTCTTCGTTGCGGATGTAGACCATACGGTTGGCCGCGTTGAAATATGAGGTGGCGGAGTCAGCACCACCGAAGTACGTGTCGCCGCCGTGTATCGTCCGGATGTCGCTGAACGTGCGGTCGGACAGATTGGTCAGTTCAAAGCCCTTTTCAATATAGGAACTGCCGGGGATGTAGGTGATGGTCTGACGGAACTGCAGTGCGCCGTCCAGCAGCGTCCAGGTGGTGATCACGCGGTTGCCGTCTACCGTTTGCTCTCCTTCCCCGAATGCAACACGATAATCGGGAGAGTCCCATACAGTATCGGCATACGCGTAATAAGGCGTATAGAATCCGTATGTGTCTTCCCCGTCGGTAAGGAGCAGATTCGTACCCCATGCCGTGTCGCCATAATACTGGCGCATATATCCATAGGTGTCGGGGGATGTGGAGATCCGCTGCCAGAAAAACAGTGCCAGGTTGCCGCTGTTGTACACATCCATCCGGAGCGGATTGCTGCCGTCGGTGCCGCCGCCCAGTGTATCCATCCGCGGCTCCGCCGAAACAGGAACGATGATCAGTACGAGCAAAGTCAGGACAAGGACAAAGGGCAGGAAACGGGTTTTGAGGCTCCTCATATCTCTTTTTACCTCCTGAGTGATTTCCTTGTTGCAGACACCAGACACGAAGAATGGCATGGACCAATAAAGATATTATCCCCGACTCCACGTCATTTCACAATCGGAATCTGACTCAATTGTGAATGTATTTCATTCGTGTTCATCACCTGTTCCCTTGCTTCTTGCGAAGTTTGTAACATCAGGTACAATATAAACTTCTGCGGCTTGCACAACATGTCGGGTTGCGGTTAGATGGAAACACGCACCACAGCAGTGTGTATGCCCGATTTGCGCTGGAAGGAGACTTCGATGATCGACCGTAAAGAACTTGTTACCCGGCACAATCCGACCTTGCGCGCCGCCCGTCCGTCCGATTCCGCCACGCTGGCAGCCTTGTCCTCTTCCCCACTGTCGGTCGGCAACGGGGATTTTGCCTTTACCGCGGACTTTACCGGTCTGCAGACCGTGCGCGACGGATATCAGCTGATCCCGCTCTGTACGATGGCGCAATGGGGGTGGCACAGCTTTCCCGTTCCGCTGGACGAAAGCGCGCTGCGACTCAAGCCATATGACACTTATGGTCGATCCGTCGGCTATGCCTCCGACCCGACCGGCCAGCAAGAGTTGTTCGATCAGCTCCGTCAGAACCCCCACCGTCTCCATCTCGGGGCGGTCGGTTTTGCGTTTTATAAAGATGGTCACGTCGATACACGCGTCGCGCCGGAGGACTATACCGATACAGAGCAAACCCTCGATCTCTGGAACGGAGTACTCCGGTCTGGCTTTCGGGTCAATGGACGGTATGTCGGGGTGGAAACCCTGGTGGATGCCGAAAGCGACACACTGGCCGTCCGTGTCGCCCTGGACGAATCATGGAACCTGGCGAGCGGTGATGCCCGTATCGAAATCGACTTCCCTTACGGAAGCCCTGATAAACCGGCGGCTGACTGGGTCGCAAAGGACCGGCATCGTACAGAAATCGACTCTGACCGTGAAGGTGTGGTCCATATCAACCGAAAGCTGGACAACGACTCGTACCGGGTCGCACTGCGTTTTGCCGGCGCCGGCTTCCGGCGAACGGAGGCCCATACACTGGAGCTGGTATTGCGGGAACGTGTATCCTGGTTGACTGCTTCTTTCGGGTTGTCCCCCTCCGGCTGCCCGGCACCTGTCTGGGAGGAAGCCGCCGGGCGGACCTCCGACTGGTGGCAGTCGTTCTGGAACCGGGGCGGTGCGCTGCGCCTCCGGGATTCGATCGACCCCCGCGCATTCGAGCTGGAAAGGCGGGTGGTCCTATCTCAATATCTCACGGCCATCCAGTGCGCCGGGAGTATGCCGCCCGCGGAGACCGGTCTCACCTGCAACAGCTGGTACGGGAAGTTTCATCTCGAGATGCACCCCTGGCACGCCGCCCATTTCCCGCTCTGGGGCCGTCCGGATCTGCTGGAGCGCAGCATGGACTGGTACCTCCGGACCCTGCCCGTCGCCCGCCGGATCGCCGCGTCCCAGGGATACCGGGGCGCGCGCTGGCCCAAAATGACCGATCCGTCCGGCCGCAATGCCCCTTCCGCGATCGCGGTCCTGCTCGCCTGGCAGCAGCCTCACCCGATCCTGTTTGCGGAATTGCTGTATCAGTCCGCCCCGACGAGAGAAACCCTCGAGAAGTATGCGCCGCTGGTGCTGGAAACCGCGGATTTTATGGCTTCCTTCGCGCATCTGGACACCCGGACCGGCCGTCGGGTGCTGGGACCGCCGCTCATTCCGGTCCAGGAGACGCATAAACCCGAATCCACAATCAATCCGCCCTTTGAGCTTGCGTATTTCAAGTGGGGACTGCATATGGCAGACACCTGGCGCAACCGGCTGAACTGCCGCGGAGACGGGGCGGACTATCTGGAAACCGCGCGGGAACTGGCGCCTCTGCCGGTCCTCGATAATTTGTATATTGCCCACGAACGCTGCCCCGGCACCTTTACGAAAGCACCGTTCTACTACGACCATCCTTCGATGCTGGGCGCGCTGGGGTTCGTCCCGGGGGAACACGCGGACCCGGTCGTGATGCAGCGCACACTGGAGCGCGTGATCACGACCTGGGACCGGGAATCAATGTGGGGATGGGATTTCCCGATGATGGCGATGACCTGCGTCCGCCTGGGTCTGCCCGCGCTCGCGGTCGATGTCCTGATGATGGATACCGGGAAAAACCGGTACCTGCCGAATGGTCACAATCCGCAGTCTTCGAGTGAAGCGCTCCCGCTTTACCTGCCGGGCAACGGCGGTCTGCTGCTCGCGACCGCCATGATGGCAGCAGGATGCAACCTGGTCTATGGACAATGCGACTGGCGCCCGGACGCCTGCATCTTGCCCGGTTTCCCGTCAGATGGGCGCTGGACGGTACAGGCAGAGGGTTTGCGACCCTATCTGTAGGGTCCAAATACCGCGCGGGCGGTCTCGCATACACTTCGGAAACTCGCCTGGTCGTCCATGCCGGCGTGCGGAATGACTTCGATCGAACATACGTCGATCCTGTCCGCACCGGCCTGTCTGTACACCCATTTCATGAACGCAGCCATGTCCGCGTCGGTGAACACACCGTCCGGATGGTTGAATGCCGGATGCCGGTCCCCGTTGAGCGGATGTCCCGGGCGGTCGATCACGCAGTTTGACAGGTGCAGATGGCGCATAAAGGGAGACAGCAACGCAAAGTCCTCCTCCAATCCTTCGTGCAGCTGCGCGACGTGGCTGGTATCGAATGTGATGCCGAGCCGGCCGGACAGACCTGGCCAGTCGACCCGCTTGAACAACCGGATCACCGTGTCGGCACCGCCGACCGCCAGCCAGGGCTCCCCCCGGTCGTTGAAAAACTCGATCGTGATCTCCGGCGCGTCCTCTCCGGCCTCTGCGCGTGCTCCGCCGGTCAACTGTTCCAGCGACTGCGCGAAGCGATCGAGATAAGCGTCGAGGTCAAACGGGCCCTGAGGCCTCGGTCCGCTCAGAATCAGCATTTTGCGTGCGCGGGTCTCACAGGCGACACGCACCTGCGTGAGACACCTTGCCACCGCCGCACTTCGCTCGGCCGGATCGGCCGCTCCCAGATCTGTACGATCCCGCTTCATTTCAAACGCCGCCAGATACACTCCGTAAAATCCTTTGCGGTCGAGTGCGGCTCCGATCCGCCGCCGGTCAGCTGCGCTGCCCTCAAAGCAGAATTCAAACCCGTCGAACAAACCGGTGGCGGCGACCTCTTCCACCACCCGTTCAAATCGGGCGACATCTTCCCGGATCACCGGGAAAGTGGCGGATGCAACGATTCCTTTGTACATTGTTGTCTTCCTCCATCGGGGGCTTGCTACGGCGTTTTCCGGCAGGGTTCTCTTCCATTCTATGCGATTGCGTCTCGTATGGCTCCTATCCTTCACGGGGGATCAAAAAGCGCTGTTCCAAGCCGGATACGAACGGTACAATGAAAAGACAATCCTATGTCCGGACGGACGGAAACGAGGTGAATCCATGAAAACCTGGTTGGAACCCGCGCGTGAGATTCCCGTGCGCGAATACGACGTGGCGATCGCCGGTGCCGGCACAGGGGGCGTGGTCGCAGCCCTCGCCGCAGCCCGCAGCGGCGCAAGGACCGTACTGGTGGAATCCAAAGGATACGTGGGCGGGATCGCCGTTGAAGGCGGGACCGCACTGCACAGCTTCTTCAACCTGTGGCAACCGTTCCCCGGGGTTCCGAAAGTGCAGCTGGTGCGAGGCATTCCGGCCGAAATCGTCGACCGTCTCATGGAAGCGGGGGGCACATACGGCCATGTCGAGACCACAGGCGGCGTGGATTACGATTCGGTCTGCACTTCGATTGACACCGAAATCTACAAACATGTCGTACACACGATGCTGGTTGAAGCCGGTGTCGATCTCTGGCTCAACACAGTGGTAGCCGGGGCGGTCACGGACGGTACCCGGATTACGGGTATGCTGGTCGAAAGCCGGTCCGGGCGGGAACTGCTCCGTGCCGCCTCTTTTGTGGACGCGACCGGCTACGGGGATCTTTCCGCCCATGCGGGAGCGCGGTTCACCGAACCCAACGATCATCCCGTCGCCAACAGCATGGGCGTCGGTGGTGTGGATGTCGAGCGGTTTGCGGCCTGGCTGCGATCGATCGGCGCCGTGGAGGATTACGCGGAAACCACCCTCCCGGACGGCCGGAAACAAATCGTGCGGATCACCGCGAAAACCACCGCGCTGCCGCCCGAACTCGTGGCAGATCTGCGGGCGATCGGGATGAATCTGGTCACGACCGCGATGCGAAACGACCATTTCATGTTCATCAAGATCAACGTGAAGACGGAGGAAAGCCCGGTCGGACGGAACGTCCAGTCCGCCACGGAACACATCCTTCGAGATCGTCAGCAGCAGGGTATCGCTCTGTTGCGCCGCGCGGTGCCCGGGTGCGAGCATGCCTATATCGTGCGCACGTGCCCCTCCCTGACGATCCGCCGCGGACGCTGTATCGTCTGCGACTATGATCTGACCAATGAAGAGGTCATCTCCGGAACCCATTTCGAGGACGATATCCTGTGGTACGGGTTCCACGACAGTGCCCCGCGCATCCAGATCCGCAACGGAGCATCCTACGGCATTCCGCTGCGGGCGATCCGGGTGGCCGGACTGGACAACCTGTTCGCGATCGGCATGATGATCACCAGCGACCACGAAGCGCACATGTCCACCCGCAACACCGTCTCCTGCATGGGACAGGGGCAGGCGGCCGGTACAGCCGCGGCGCTCTGCGCCCTGCACGGATGGGACGCCCGCACGCTGCCGGTCCGTACCCTGCGTGAGAAACTGCGCGCGGACGGGGTTTATCTGGGAGAGGTCCAGAACTCGTAGCGTTCCTGCAGAATCGATGCGAGTCATGCAGAGTAGCGGCTGTGTCCGGGAACAGCCGCTATTCTTTTATTCGCCGTACCTGGTGGCGCTGTAGCGGCAGTCCGGCCGCAAGCAGTAGAAACGCCAGCACAACAGGGATCCAGACCGGAAGTACGATCCCCTCCCGGATACGTGTGAGCGCCCAGCCGTGTGGAATATACTGCCCGATTCCGGTCAGGATTTTTTCGGGCAGCTGGAAGAATACGCCGCCAGCAATCCCCATGACCAGCAGCACCAGGAGCGAGAAATGCAGCCGGTGACCCGCGTCAAACAGCACCGTCAGCTGTCCCAGTCCCAGCATCAGCAACAGGTATACCGCCAGCGTCCAGATGTGACCCGGAACAAACGGACTGCCCATCAGAAGCCGCATCGCGCCGGTATAACAAAGGATCTGCACCAGACCTAGCAGATAGAGTACACTCAGCGTCGCGGCATAATCGAGCGCGAGTCCGCGGGCGGTGGACGCCAGTCTTTTGCGGAGCTCGCCCGCGGACAGAGCAATCGACCCGGCGACCGCGTAGACCGACAGAAAGAATACTTCCATGGAATAATCTGACACCACCAGTGTGACAGTCGGCGCGGTTTCGATGCTGGAGTGATATACGACTTCAAACTTTGCGATGGTTTCCGCGTAGGTTTGCTGCACTGCGTCAAAACGATCCTGCAGCCCCTCCGGGACAAGCTGCCCCGACCGGTCATACAGGTCTGCCAGCCGCTGCGACAACGACGCCCGGGTGAACTCGGGCAGCACAGCGGCAGCCACCGTTTCCTGTACGATCGAGGTCACCAGCGATCCCGACGCCTGGAGGTAGTCGATGCGGGGACGGCGCAGATCGGGCAGACCTTCCCCGTACCCTTCGCGGATCACCAGAACACCGTCCAGAATCCCGCGGCCAAGTCCGCGTTCGGCTTCCGCGAGATCCGTAAAATCCAGCGTCCAGCCCGCCTCTCCCAGACGCTCCGCAAGCCGCGCGCTCGCCGGCGTGCGGTCTTCGTCCACCAGCGCCACCCGTATCGCGGGGTCCGCGTTCACACGGTTGGCGGAACCCGCAATCATACCGAGCGCGACAGGTATCACGAGCAGCGCCGCAAGCAGCAGGCGCCGGGCAAACAGATCCGCGGCTTTGAGCCACATAACCGTCACAAATCCCATCGCGCCCGCCTCCAGGAGAGCCAGGTCGCCACCCCGGCCGGTACCGCAAGCAGGAGCGGAGGCCACAAGAGAGCCCACGAAACAGGGTGCCCCTCGAAAGTTTCATAGAGCGCGGAAAATGCCCATCGCGCGGGAGACAGTACACTTGCGAATTGGAGCCAGGACGGCAAAAGCCGAAGCGGATAGATGCACCCGCCCAGCAGCAGCAGACCGAGCAGCACTGCCCAGGCGGTCAACAGCGCGGTGTCGTCCCGTGTGGAGACCGGTGCCCATGCCTGCACCAGCAGTGAACCGGTGACATACAGCACCAGCACGGCCGCGACCGGCGGCCAGGGCGAGACGACGGGAAACGCCCGCAGCAACACCGCGAGCAACGGCGCGATCCCCGCTGCAAGCCAGATCAGTCCCGCCAGAATACGGGCAAGTGCGGGTTTCCACCAGGGCATGCCCCGGACCCGCATCCGGTCATACACCCCGTTGGCCCGCTCGCGGCGGACCAGCGGAAGCACCAGCAAAGTGGTCTGAAGGGTGTACAGACAGGTAAGTGCCGAGAGAATAAACAGGCCGGTGTCGAGTGGCTCGGCTTCCCGGATCCGCACGATGCTCTTGCGCGCAACCAGCCGGAGGATGATGGCGATGGCAGCCGCATCGCTTTCGTCCCGCCGGGTTTTGGCGTCTGGAAAGAGCTGTGCTACCTCGTCCTCAAACGCGAACAGTGCAGCCTTGGAAACCGACACGCTGTCCGCTGCGTTTTGCAGGAAGCGGACAAAGACCATGGCTTCGGTGGGCATCCGGTCGTTGAGCCAGACCTCGACACCGGCAGTCTCCCCCGGATCCCGCGCACGGGCATAGAACCCGGCCGGAATGTGCAGGAGAAGCAGGGTCTCGCCCTCCTCGAGCCGGGTACGCGCCCGGTCAAACGACTCGACATAGACGTGATCGAGCGTCTGGATGTCGCCGAGCTGGTCGATGATCGCGTTGGAGATCATGCTGTTGTCTTCGTCCACGACCGAGAGCCGGATGGGGTTGTACACCTGCACCCCCGTATCTCCACCGGACAGCCCGCCGGCCGCAAACATCCCGGCCAGCACCAGCATCGCCCCAAGAAACGCCCAGGTCCGGACGTGACAGGTTTCGCGAAGGTACAGTCCGACCAGCCTACGTAACACGGGAGGCCATCCCCTCGCCCACTACCCCGTCCCGCAGGGTGATGATCCGGTCGCAGACCGCGGCCATTTCGTTGGCATAGTGGTTGACCATCACTACGATCGTCCCCCGGTCCCGCTGAACCCGCACCGCCTCGAGGATGACATCCCGGGTCTGTTCGTCAATGCCGGCGGTCGGTTCGTCCAGCAGCAGCAGCTGCGGCCGCCCCAGGATGCCGGCCGCCAGATTGGCCCGCCGGGCCATGCCGCCGGACAGCCGGGCGACTTGTTTTTCCAGAAAGTCGGAGGACCCGGACAGTCGGGCAGCCTCTGCGGCCGCCTCCCGCGCCTGGTTGCCGCACAACCCCTGCACCGATGCCCAGAACAGCAGGTTTTGCCGCACGGTCAACCGGGGCGCGAGCGCGATCCCCTGGGGCACATAGCCGATCATGCGCCGATAGGCGACCCCCGCTTCGACCGGTACCCCCATCAGAGAGATCCGGCCGGCGTCCGCCGGGAGGATCGAAGCCAGCACCGACACCAGGGTCGTCTTGCCGGCGCCGTTGTTTCCGCAGACCCCCAGCACGCGCCCCGGTTCGACGCAAAAAGAGACCCCGCGCAGGACGGGTTCTCTTTTGTAGGCCTTTTCGAGCCCTTCCACCCGGAGCATGTCAGGGTGTCATGTCGGAGGTGTCGAGCGGGAGACCCATTTTTTCAACGATTGCCATCAGCTTGTTCATCGTGTCTTCCGTCATCAGCCCCTGGAGCGACTCCGAGTCGGTGATGTCCACCGCGGCCACGCTCCCGAAATCCGGGATGTCGAGTGCGGACGCGGCAATTTTGTTGTAGGTCATATCCAATTCCGCAAACCCCGGCACCTGCAGGGTCATGATGTAGTCGTCCCCGTCCCACTGGGCTTCCATCGTGATTTTGTCGACCGGCATGCCCGCGTCCGCCGGCATCATCACCTCGAAGCGGCCGGTCATATAGTCCATGCCGTCCCGGTCCACCATCTGATGGTCTGAGAACGATACGTTCACCGTGTCGGACTCCTCCATCACGATCGTGGCGGTCCCGGTCATCTTGCCGTCCGCTTTCACATATTCACTCTGGTACCGGACCATTTCGTACCCTTCGGATTCCATCCGGAACAAAACCGCCTCGTCTGTTCCCTCCGAGGGGTGGGCGTACTCTATGGCGAGCTCTTCGGATCCGTCCTCGTCTTCGACCCGGAACGTACGCCCGACGATGTTGCCACCTTTGTCCACGTACGCGGTGTGGGACATTGTGAACGGATCGGTCTCCTCCTCGGCTTCGATGTCCGCGATGGCCTCGTCGATCTCGGACTGGTATCGGGTCTTTTCGACCGGCTCGTCGCTGCCGCCTTCGGAGATCGACATCACCCGCCCGATCAGGTTGTACAAGGTCGCGTCGTCCCGTACGAATGTAAGGATGTCGACGACCATTTCCTTGGCGCTCTCGCTGCCGAGGGTGATCGTGTAGGTGTCATAGGTGCCCGTAACCCCGCCGACCTTAAGGGGCTGGTCTTTTTCATAAGTGGTGTCCTCGATATGCTCGAGTATGATCTTTACAATCTCCATCATCGAGGCTTCCAGGTCGCCCCGTTCGATCGCCATGTCCATGGAGGTGACCATCTCCAGCAGGAGGCCGATCTGGTCCGCGTCCACCGCGCCGCCGGAGGCTTCTTCCAGCGCTGACGGATCGATGCGGATGTACTTGTCGAGCACCTCGGGCAGGCCGACCAGGATCTGCTCGCCCTCGGTATAGATCTGCAGCGTCGCCAGCTGCTCTTCGCCGGCCTTGAGCGACAGCGCGTTGTAATAGACCGGTTCCCCCTGGACCCAGTCGATCTCCAACCCGTTGTGCAAAGTCAGATTTCGGATGGCGGAGGCCATCTGTGGATCGAG
>CAZBKR010000013.1:0-227 GCA_964492455.1 uncultured Oscillospiraceae bacterium | reverse complement strand
CGTTCTTCGAGGTTGCCGATCTTCGCAACGGCATCGACTGCCTTTTCAAAATCCTCTTTGAGGTTCTTTTGCTCGATCATCGCATAGGTGTATTTTTCGCCCAGCACGATCCGTTTGATCGAGTCCCCGAAGACCATGTAGGACCCCACGCCGACCACCACGAGCAGCAGCACGATGATCGCCGCGACCAGCAGACCCTTCCGTTTCTTTTTAGGCGGGGCATAGGC
>CAZBKR010000012.1:0-20331 GCA_964492455.1 uncultured Oscillospiraceae bacterium | reverse complement strand
CGCCGATCGGTTTTTCGAGCGAAACGGGCTCCTGGGAAATTTTCATGATCTCGCGGACCTTTTCGACTCCCATGCCCATCGTTTCCGCCAGTTCTTCAATCTCCGGCTCCCGGCCGAGTTCCTGTACCAACTGGCGCTGGACGCGGATCAGTTTGTTGATGGTCTCCACCATATGCACGGGAATCCGGATTGTGCGGGCCTGATCCGCGATAGCGCGGGTAATTGCCTGCCGGATCCACCAGGTGGCATACGTGCTGAACTTGAAGCCTTTGCTGTGGTCAAACTTGTCGACCGCTTTGATCAGTCCCAGATTGCCTTCCTGGATCAGGTCCAGAAAAGACATGCCTCGACCGACGTATTTCTTGGCGATGCTGACCACCAGCCGCAGGTTGGCTTCGATCAAACGATTCTTCGAGTCGAGGTCGCCGTCCAGAATCCGTTGTCCGAGGATTTGTTCCTCTTCCGCGGTTAACAACGGAATTTTTCCGATCTCTTTCAAGTACATCCGGACTGGGTCGTCGACACCCACACCCTCGATGTTCTCAAAGTCCATGTCATCGCTGGAGGAGGTATCCTCATCCCCCGTCGGATCGGGTATGATCTCGACATTCGCTTCTTCGAGTTTGTCCAGGATCTTCTCGGTCTGGTCGAGATCCAGCTCGGCCGCCTCGATGATCGTCATGATCTGTTTGTATGAGATCTGGTTGTTCGAAGTACGGGCGATCGTTTGCAGTTCCGAAAAAACAGATTCGCGTTTGTCTGCTGCCATGTATTTTCCTCCCTTGGTCGGTTTGGGGTTCGTATATACTATTTGCCGTAGCTGACGAAATTCCTCTTTTTACATTCTAAATCAACAATATCCGTATATCCCACCGCTGAAGCATCACCAGCAAGCACCGGATCTGGTTAGCCTGCACAAAGGGCAGCATATCCTTTGCCAAAGGCTGTTAGCGGGATTGTGCGAAGGGGTGTCATCCCCTATACTCTACGTTTATACGATCCATTCCGGCTGGGTCTTGATGACAGGAGTTTCTCGGCATGCAGCAATTGGACACATCCCCCGGGGCGTTGACCCGCCTGGTCTGGCCTATTTTCGTAGAGAACATTCTCCGGACCCTGATGGGCAATGTCATCATCATGTTGCTTGGCCGCCTGTCGGACTCCGTGGTTGCCTCGGTGGGTACCGCCAACCAGATTTTCAACATGATCAACCTGATTTATTCGATGTTCGCCGCAGCGGCCGGTATCGTCCTGAATCAACAGCTCGGTGCCGGACGCAACAAAGACGCATCCGACGTGATGATCATCGCTACCGGAGTCAGCGTCGTATTCAGCGCGATCTGCAGTGCGATCATGTTTTTCTTTGCCCCTGTCCTGCTGCGCCTGATCGTCGAAGATCCCGCACTGGTGAGGGACGGCGCAGCCTACCTCCGGATCATCGGGGGGCTGTCCTCGCTGCATGCCATCAATTATCTGGCGATCGCAATCTGCCGCAGCTACGGTTTCACCCGCTATCCGATGTACGTTTCACTGGCGATGAATCTGATTCATCTGGGAGGCGCTTTTGTGGTGGTGCTGCGCCCGTTCGAAACTCCGTTCCAGGGCGCTACCGGAATCGCGTGGGCCGCGGTCTTCAGCGTTTTCTGCTCGATTTTCCCTCTGGCGTGGATTCTGGTCCGCAAGATCGGGTATCGCATCTATCTCCGTCAGATCCAGGTTTCAATCAAAGAAGTTGTAGGTGCCATTCTCAAGGTGGCGGTTCCTTCCGGAGCGGAAGCGTTATCCTATAACATCGGGCAGATCGTCGTCACCTCGTTCCTGGCACCGCTGGGCACCGCCGCGCTGACCACCCGCGTGATCGCGCAGACTGTCACAGCTTTCTATTTCATGGGTTCCTACTCGGTCGGGCAGGGAGGACAGATCGTTGTCGGACACCTGGCTGGTGCCGGACGACTGTCGGAAGCCCGGACCTTTACCCTCCGCAACTGGCGGATCGGACTGGCACTCAACCTGGGATTCGCAGCGACCGGTCTGCTGCTGGCCCGTCCCCTGTTCGGGCTCTACACCCAGGATCCGGACATTATCCGGCTCGGATTTACGATTCTCATGATCGACCTTGTGGTGGAAGCCGCCCGGGCAGGCAACATGGTGATCGGGTATGCCATGCGCGGTGTCGGTGATGCCCTGTATACCATGAAGATTTCGCTACCGCTGGTCTGGATTTTCAACATCGGACTCGGATGGCTGTTAAGCCGCGGACTCCATCTCGGTCTTGCCGGGGCATGGATCGCCATCGCGACGGATGAAACATTGCGCAGCACCCTGGTCTACTTCCGCTGGAAGTCTACGAAATGGGAGAAAAAGCGACTGGTCAAAGACATCGCTGCGACATCGGAAGAACCTGTCCCGAGCCTGTCAAGAAACGATTGACAGGCTATCGGACGCTGTCTATAATGGTAAAGCGCTCGGGTGGTTAGCTCAGCTGGTTAGAGTACTTGCTTGACATGCAAGGGGTCGTTGGTTCGAGTCCAATACTACCCACCAGAATCCTCGGGACCGTTTGGGTCCCGAGGATTTTTCTTTTGGCTGTCCCCTGAACTGAGCGAGTTCATCTCTGAAGAAACGGAAGTGCCTGATCCATCGCGTCATAAATGACATGTCCATGATTCGGAATTCGATTGATGACAACATCTGGAACACAGCGTTCCAGTCGGCCTGCAGCCTTTTTGGTATCAGCGGTCACGTCGTTGGCACCGGCGATATACAGAACCGGCATCGAGAGACGATTCAGTTCGTTGTCGGTCAGGACCCGGAGCGCGCCCATAATGGGATGGTAGTTGTCCATGATCAGATTCGACACCTCGATTGCTTCCGCAGGGATGTCTTCTTTGCCAAACATCAGTCTGCTAAGGGATTCCTTCCCTTTCTTGCCGCGCAGCGCGTGAAACAGAAGGCGGAACAAATAACCCGGCCGGATCGGGACCAATCCTGCAGGCGCGATCAGTACAAGATGGGTAATCCGTTCCGGAAAAAGCGATGCAGTCTGCAGTGCGATCCATCCCCCCAGAGAATTTCCAATGATGGCGGACCGCCGGACCTCCAGGGCGTCCAGCACTTCCCCGACCCATCGCGCATATTCGTCTGTCGTGAGAGTCAGCCGATACGGATCGCTATTGCCCGCTTCACCGATGATATCCGCACACACGACCCGGTACTGTCCGGATAATACCGGTATATCACCGATCCACATCGCACTGTTGCTGCAGGATCCGTGCAGCAACAGTACAGGTGGCGCATCCTTTTGTCCTGCCTCCAGCAGATATGTCTCCCCAAACGAAGTGGAAACCATTCGCTCTGTATACGGGATCGGAAGCCGGGTAATCAGCGAGCGATAGCGGGACAGGATTCGTTCTCTCCCTTCCGCTGATTTGAATACTGGTTTCGATGACATCCCCTTCACCTCTCATTCCTCCATATCACGGTTCCGAAGACAAGCGGAGATCATCGAAGTCATGGTTTCCATTAAATCCAGACCGCCCCACAAGAGGATGCGGACGATATGTCCGGGTTCGATGAACTGCGTACTCATCGAGACTGGTCCATACGCCTCCGGTTTCCCTGCCAATGCAGCGTTCAGCAAATTGACCAGCCGCATCGACGACTCCCGGGAGTCGGTCGGCAAATCGAATACAGCGGACACCCGCGCCTGCTCCAGTAAAACGTTGCTGTCCTTTTGCACTACGGTGTCCGGTGCGGCGGTTTCCTCGCGCCCTCCCTCGACAAACAGGCTGAGATCGTGCCCGCTGATCCGCCATCGCTTACCGGGCTTGGATGCACGCAAACGACCTTCCCGGATATATCGCTGAACCGTCTTGGGATGCAGTTCGAGCAATCTGGCTACCTGCTCAACGGTATAAAACGTTACATCCATTTCTCATAACTCCTTATTATTCCTTGATAGGAATTCTATATGTCATTTTCACTCCTGTCAAGTTCCCTTTTGTTCTATATTGCTCTACATGTTTACCGATTTTCGTTTTCACTGGAGCTTTCTGCTATACTGCGTGTGATACCGAACGGGAGGGACTCTCAACATGAAAATTCTCGTGATCGATGGCCAGGGTGGCCGTGTCGGAAAACTGCTGGTCGAACAAATCAAACAAAGTCTGCCCGGAGCGGAAATTACGGCTGTTGGCACCAATGTCATCGCGACTTCCGCGATGTTGAAAGCAGGTGCGGACCAGGGAGCAACCGGAGAGAATCCAGTGGTGTACAACTGCCTGGAAGCTGATGTGATCGTTGGACCGATCGGTATTGTCATGGCAAATTCGCTGTTGGGGGAGATCACCCCCGTGATGGCACAAGCGATCGGACAATGCACCGCTCACAAGATCCTGGTTCCTGTCAGCCGCTGCAGACATACCATCGTAGGTATACAGAACCTTACGATGTCGGAATTTATTCAATTGGCTGTGGCGGAAATCAAGGCATATGCGCACTGACTCAATCAATATACAGATAGTATGTCGATTTTTATGTAGCACGGTATGGCAAAATTATCATGAAGGAGAACTCCGATGGTATGGAACGGTAAAGGATTGACGATAGGTAATCTGGAGTCCAGATTACCTATCATACAGGGTGGTATGGGGATAGGGATATCCCTCAGCAGGCTTGCTGCAGCTGTGGCTGATGCTGGTGGTATCGGTGTGATTTCAGCGGCAGGCATAGGCATGATGGAAAAGGACTATGCAAACCATTTTCTTGAATCAAATATAAGAGCGTTGAAAGACGAAATCAGAAAAGCCCGTGAAAAAACCAAAGGGATTCTGGGTGTTAATATTATGGTAGCCATGACCCATTTCGCTGAGCTGGTGAAGGCTGCCATCGAAGAGAAAATTGACATTATCTTCGCAGGCGCAGGACTTCCGCTTTCTCTCCCTTCTTTTCTGAGTCAGGAAACACATACCAGGCTTGTTCCTATTGTGTCTTCGGCAAGAGCCGCCGGCATTATCGCCAAAAGGTGGTTTGACAAATACAAATATGCACCGGATGCAATCGTAGTCGAGGGACCATTGGCGGGCGGCCACCTGGGTTTTAGCGAAGAACAAATCAACAAGCCGGAGTATGCTTTGGAAAAAATTACAATTGAAGTCGTCAACGAAATGAAGAACGCAAAAGAAAAGTACGGCAAAGCAATCCCTGTGATAGCGGGAGGAGGCATATACACTGGCGCAGATATCCATAAATTGATCCAGCTCGGTGCTTCCGGGGTCCAAATGGCTACCCGCTTTGTAACAACGAACGAATGTGACGCGTCAGACGGCTTTAAGCAGACGTATATAGATTGCAAAGAAGAAGATATAGGAATCATCAAGAGCCCTGTTGGGATGCCCGGAAGAGCAATCATCAATAATTATATTATCGATGTTAACAAAGGGAATAAAACGCCTTACAAGTGCCCTTATCACTGTATTGTCACATGTAAGGAAGAATCGAGTCCCTACTGTATTTCCATCGCGCTGATGAATGCAAAACGAGGGAAGATGAACAACGGATTTGCTTTTGCCGGGGCAAACGCTTACCGTGCTGAAAAAATTGTGCCGGTACAGGAGCTTATGCAAACGCTTGCGGAAGAATATAACGAGGCTGCGGCAACTAGCCAAACAAGCGACTAAACAAAAACCCGCCTCGTTGGCGGGCTTTTTGTTTTGAACGATGGGATACAGGCATTAGTAGGGATCGCCCAGTACCAGGTCGCACCGCTCGCGGATCCGGAAGGTTTCAAAATACAGATTTTCCATCGGAATCCATTCCGCCTCAAACCGCTTCCACAAGACCGGGCCGCTGCGGGATTGGACGCGTCTCTGCTGTTCCGCGCGCGGGAGAGATAGAAATATTTTCAAATCAAAGGGCAGTCCAACGGCCGGATGCATCCCGTACACCCCTTCCACCACAACGGCTTGTGAAGGACGGACTGTAACCGGGGAGTCTGTATACGCCCGGGTTGCGCAGTCGTATACGCGGTACGAAAACGACCTTCCTGCGCACAGTGCATCCGCTACTTCGGCTTTGAACCTTTCGTAGTGGATGTTCCCACCCGGTTCGGCATACCGGTTTGCGGTCTGCAGCTCCGGTGGCAGGAAAAAGTCGTCCATATGGATGACTTCCATTCCCTCTCCGTACAGATCACGCAAACTGGCGGCCGTTGTACTCTTACCCGACCCGCAGGGGCCTTCAATCGCCACCAGCAGCGGCCGGCCGGCCAATCGTGTCTGGCTCATGCGAAGGTCGATCGCCTGAACCACCGGCCACAGATCCACATCACCTGATCGCACAATCCGGTATGCCGGTTGATACACATCGCGATACACCTGGCTATGACTGACAGCCGGGCATCCCTTTGCGATGTGGTCCCGGATGAACTGTTCCAGTTCTTCCGGCGGGAACGGCACGCGTCCTTCCCTGCAGAAACTCACCAGGAGGTCCAGAAGCTGTTTGTATTCCTCCTGCGAACCGCGGGGGTTGCGGGCGGATGCCGTAAACATCCGGGCGACCGTCTCCGGTCGTATCCCCAGAGATGCGGCAGTAACGAGGTTCAACCGGCACAATCCGCTCCCCACCGGTTCACATAGAGCGGGATCGTGCACTTGTTCTGCAGACCGGGATAGAAGTCCAGCCATCCGTTGATCGGTTTCCATTCGAATGTTGTGCAGCGCCTCAGCCTCGTCACGAATCAAATGCCCGCCGCCAAATACAGCCTGATACGCAAACTTAACCAGATCCGTGACTTGCGCCTGCGGATGGGTTGAAAAATGAGCGAGAAGGGCCTGTCCCCAATCGGTATCAGGCATTGGTTTTCATCAGTTTTGCGCGCTGGAGCGCGTAGAGAATCGGGGGAATCAGGACAATCTGCAGGATAATGCCGGGAACGGCGTTCACAAATGCAGATGCCAGAAATACCTGCCATCCAAAATCGATCCCCGCAGCGGGGTACAACACCAATGCGGCAATCCCCCAGACAATCCGTCCGATGATCATCGTAAGCAGAAGGGACACATAGAGAAAAACCGGCTTTTTGGGAAACAACCTGTACAGCAGCGCTGCTGCCAGTCCGTACGCGGCGAGTTCGAACGCCATGACCAACGCTTGTGGAAAGAGCGGCGGCATGCCAAAGAGTAGGCTGCGCAACAGCGGGGTGACAAATCCGACAGCCAGTCCCCACGGGAGACCGCATACAAATCCGCAGAGCAGAACCGGGAGATGCATCGGAAGCAACCGGCTGCCGATCTCGGGAATCTGTCCGGTCACAAAAGGAAGCAGCAACCCGAGTGCCAGAAACAGTCCGGAGAGCACCAGCTTGTAAATAGATTGGGAACGAAAGGCAGATTCTCTCATAATCATGGACTCCTCACATAAAAATGAAGAACCGCTCCCTTGGGGAGACCGGAACCTTCACGGTGCAACAGAACTGGAATCTTCGTCAGAGAAAACGGCTTGACCGTCCAGACCGGCTGGGCCGGTCTCCTGAAACCATGGTAATAACGAATGGAAGGTCCGTCAAGACTTTCGATGTGACCCGTATGGTCAACATGTTAGTACGGGAACTCGGAACCCTCCGGTATGGTGGGCGATCCGTGCCGAAAAATCGATCGAATCCGGATGCTCTTTTTGCCCAATCTAACTAAATACACAAATGGCTTTTCTGATCTTTGTATACATTTTCCACAATTTCCCGTTGACAGCACACCCTGTCGGCTGGTAACATCAAAGCAGGCTCCAGAGAAACCGGACTCGTTCCTTGACAGACCAAATTGCCGCCGGGTCAAACCGGAATGTGAAGAGCGATAGACGAGATGTTACACACCAACGAATCGCCATTCGATCAAATGGATCGTTGTTAAGATTCGATGGTTCACGAAGGATCTGGTATTCTACGTGAGACAGACAATCGATGATGGATTTGTACGGGAGATGGAAATTCACCAAAGGGCATGCGGGATGTCAAAGGATATTTGAAAAGGTTCGCTGGAGCCTTTTTTTATGTTTTTTTTGGATTTTTCCCGTTCTCCGGAACGATTTCAGCGATGTACGGAAGATTCCGCCCCTGCTCGCCGACATCCATCCCGTACCCGATCAACCGCGTCGAAGAGATTTCAAATCCGCAGTACGCGATCGGCACCTGAATCATCAGCTGATCCGGATTCAGAAGAAGCGTGCACACCTGGATGCTCGCGGGCCGACGCGTCTCGAGTGTCTGGACCAGATAAGCCGTGGTCAGGCCGGTCCGGATGATGTCTTCCACCAATAAAACATGCCTGCCTGTGATTTCGAGATCGAGATCGCGGGTGATCCGGACGATCCCCTGCTGGTTTGTCGTGTTGGGATAGGTCCCGATTGTTATAAAATCCAACTGTACAGGCAGATCAATAGCACGGCTGAGGTCAGCAAAGAAATAAAGCGACCCTTTCAATACGCTGACCAGAATCAATTCCTGTCCTGCAAAATCTTTGCTGATTGCACGCCCGATTTCCAGCGTCCGCGTCTGGATGGTCTCTGCGGTGAAAGCGGTTTTTCCAGTCATATAGTCTGCCATGCGTCACTCCTCCCGAGGGGTTCCGAACCGCTCGGCCAGGGCCTGAATGTCCTTTTTATACATGATCTTGATGTTGGTGCCCGGGTACAGTTCCCTCACTTTTTTCGCCTTCCGGTTTTTCATCGTGACATACTTCTGATTCATGGTTGTGAGCTCAATGTAAGTGTTGAACTTCGGCAGAAAAAAATCGGGGCTGAACGCCATCTTCACGTTGCCTTCCGAGTCCCATTCGACCGGAAAGGTGCGCGGTTCGTATCTCCACTCGATCTGATACATGTCCAGAATTCTGGCAAATTCCTCTTCGGCTTTGTTCTTGAAAACCGGAAGATCCCCGAGATGGTCGTCCACTGCCTCAAGGGTGAGTGTCTCGCGTTCCATCCGGCGAAGCGCCTCATGGGATCGAACGAATGAGACGAGTGTGTCCGCACACTCGCCGACCGTCAAACGATCGGTGTTGAGAATGAGGTGATACAGGGACGGATCGGTCAGATCGATTCCGTACACGGTGGACACAAACCGCCGATGTTTGCGGTCAGAAGTTTCCAGGAGACGCACCGCCTCCGCTTCGGGAAGATGATATTGCTTGCGGAACCGGCGAACGCGGACGGATTGCGAAGCGACAACGCGGACATGCAGTGCGTCGGGGTCATCCGCGAACAACGCCTGAGATCCGAATCCGATCAGCACAAGAGATTTGTCGTGCGCAAGGGTACGCAACCCTTGTTCGACACGTTCTTTATAGGGCAGCCCGGAGGCATCTGGAGCCAAAAAGCGTTTCGCACTCTCCATCAGCATGCGGTACTCGTGTGAACCTTCCAGATCCGAAAAAAACAGTCCGAACAACGAGTCGCGCCGGATGAGATCCCAGCCCAGTCGTTGGGAAAGCATCTGCGCGACTTCGTCACCCAGGCTTCCCGGCTGTCTGGATATGGTGAGAATCGACACGTCTGCCCCTCCCTGTCGTTGCCATCGGAGTACACCCTTATTGTAAATCACTTGCCGCACGGAAGGAATGCCGCATCCGGCTTCGAAGGCGAACCGGAGTGTCGTGGACACCACCGGTATAATAAAACTGTTACCGGAAGCATCCGTGAGGAGGAAAGGAGCGCGAGATGAAGCGTGTGTTGATCACTGGTTGTGCCGGAAGGATCGGAGGAATGATGATGACCGGACTGAGAAGTTCCGGCCGATACGAAGTGATCGCAACCGCGCGCAGGGCAGATCCGGATAAAGGGATCCTTGCCATGGATCTCAGGGACGCGGAAGCAGTCAAAATCCTCATGACCGGGGTAGATACGGTCGTGCATATGGCGGCATTTCTCGGGGCTTTCGACTTTGAGGAAAGGATTCTTCCCAACAACGTGGCGGGGACCTACCACCTGTTCGAGGCAATGAGGGAGAATGGAAGTCGCCGCATGGTGAATGGAAGCACGAACCATGTGGTCGGATTTTACAAAACAACAGATAAGATCGACGGGGATTCTCCGCACCGGCCGGACACCCTGTACGGACTCGGAAAAGCAATAGTAGAAGTCATGGGGAGATACTACAGCGACAAATACGGCATCTCCTGCATCAATATCCGCATCGGTCACTATTCGGTTCCCGACTATCCTCTGAGCCCTCTCAAGACACGGACCTGGGTCAGCCAGCGGGATATGCTGCAGTTGGTTGAGTGTTGCATCGAAGCCCCGGAGGAGGTACGGTTTCTCAACGTATTCGGGGTATCCAACAACACCGGACGGTTCTGGAGCAACGAGGGGGTGCGAGAAGCCATTGGGTATGAACCGCAGGATGATGGCATCCTCTATCTGGAAGAGGCCAAAAAAATCGACTGGTGGAAAGTCCCGGGCGAAGACCGTTATCGGGACGAGACCGGATATATGGGAATGGATTTTATCTATATGGACGGAAAGCCGCTGAACAGACCGGACGGGCAAGGGACGGGCCGGGGGCGGCTGCGTTCAGCGGACCACGATTCCGACACCGTCCGGGATGACCGTAACCCGGGCACCGGTTCCGACTAGGCGATCCGCCATGGCCAGTGCCGTGTCCGGATCCGGGGCTGCCTGCATGCCCATCGCCTCCACGACAGAATCAGGCAGATCGGAAACCACTATCACTGTATATCTGGATAGTACCCTGGCCAGAATCTGCGACTGCCACTGATCCGGAAGCGTATCTTCCGCGGAGCGTGCTTCAATCGCCGCCAGGACTTCTCCCGGTTCCGGATGTCTTCCCGGCCGGATCACAACGTCCGGATCTCCATGTGCAAAGGTGTGGAACATCCCGTCCGAACCGACCCCGTCCTGACAGCGGGACACCTCGATGATGACCCCGCCGGGCCGGCAACTTGCCTCAGCCGCGGTCATTGATTTAACTGCCTGATACAGGTCCCGATCCAGCGGATACCCGCCATTGGTAGTCAACACAATGTCTGCCGGCACAGGCGCGACCCCGGCGCGACCGTCCAGCCACTCACAGCCGGCACGGTGCGCTGCTTCCGGATCCCCCGAGAAGGCAGCGGCCAGATTGTGATCGTGGTCAACCACTACATTGAGGATGAACGCCAACCCCGCTGTTTTCGCAACGTGTACCATCTCGGTGTGGATTGGATTTCCGTCCAGCATCCCGGTTCGCGCACGGGGGTGCGCAATCAGCGCTGCGCGGTGATTGGCCATAACCGCTTCCCTGGCCGCAACTCCCGGCAATACACTTTTCCTTCCTCCAGAATAACCTGCGAAGAAATGCGGCTCAATCAAACCTTCGGCTACGAGCAGATCCGCTTCCGCAGCGATCCGGCTGATGCGCACGGAGGTGGTGGATGACAACCCCGCGAGGGACGATAAATTTTCCGTGCAATCACAATCGTGTACGGCCAGATTGACATGGTAATCTGAAACGATGCCACCGAATCGTTCTTCCAGTTCGGAGTCCCGCGTGGAACGGTGTACACCGGTCGCGACCAGCAGCGTAATCCTGGCCCCGGGTGCTCCTTCGCGGATCTCCGCCAGCAACGGCGGCAACGTGAGACGGCTGGGCATCGGGCGGGTATGATCCGGTGTCACGACGACAATGTTCTGCATTCCTTGTGCGCGGTCGCGCAACCTGGGAGAACCGATCGGGTGCTCCAATGCAGCCCGCACCATCGACGAGGGATCACCGGACACGTTGCGATCGGCAACAAGCCCTGGCGGTACCAGTATACCCGCCAGCCGTTCAGGAGGAAGATGCAGATATAAAGCGTCCCTTCCATATGGCAATCGAATTGTGAGTGAATCAGTCATTTCCCTGTTCCATCCTCCGAGATTTCCAGTATTGTTACACCGCCCGGCAACACATCAACCGTAGACTCCGAACGGCGCAAAGTCTCCTCCGAGACAGGTTGTCCGTTCTCATCGTAGACCTGTACCATAGCACCTTCCAGGCGCAGATCGGATGCAATCGGAAAGGTGTAGGCATGCCTGGCATGATTGATCAGGAGTATATGAACGAAAAGCCCGTTCCGATAGGCGTAGGCAGTCATGGTGGCCGGCGCCCCTTCGAGCGGGTCGACCGTCAGCGCGGTCCCCTGCAGATTGAGGGCTGACAATGCACGGGCAGCGGATTGGGCGGGAGGTAACGACCGTAGATCGTCTGCTTCGGCAACATGGAACAGCTGCACGCTGTATCCATCCCGCGCCCCCAAAGACACTGCCTCCATCCAGGTCGACAATGTGGGTTCGGAAGTTCCATCCACAAGAAGTGAGAAGCGTGAGATCATTTCGAAATTCACATCGGAGGGCCGGTCGGGCATCCGCGGGGAGCGGTCAAAAAACGCGCGGTACGCAGATCGGAGTTCCGAAACAACATCTCCTCCCCCGACAACCGCTTCCAGTTCGGAAGCATGGTAATCCGCCGCCGAAAGCATCAAAGCAGTCTCGTATTCCATCCCGTCTACAAATGTGATCTGATTCCGGATGGCCGAGTAATAAGGAGATTGCTGGATCAGTTCGATCACGTGATTGACAAATGACGCCTTGCGGGAGTCGCCACCCATCACACCTTCGGTATCTCCCACCTCCAGATAAAGGCGATTGAAGACATCGGTCCATGGTTGTCCGGATCCGTTTTCCATTCGTTTTTTCCCATACGGTTCTGTGATGGGACCGGCCAGATACTCCACGAGGTTCCGGATCTCTGCATCTGAAGCGAAGGGTCCGACACGCAGCCAGGGTTGCGCTCCGGTGTCCATTGCCAGCTGCAAAGCCGTATCCAGCGAGCCGCAGGTAACAGTGTGACGGCGGCCGTCTACGAGCACAGAGGCTTCATTGCCCAACGGATACGACCATGCATCACTGCGTGTTCCTATCTCTCCGATCCCCAAAAAAGGAAATCGCAAAACAGCGGGATGTGCCGCCTGTACCTGCGTGGCGAAAGCCGTGTCGAGGGATCCCGGTTCTTCGTCGGCCGGACCAAACCAGACCGCGTCAATCCAGACGGTCCCTGCGTCCCGGAAACCGATTTGAAACCGGACTTCACCCGGCTGCTCCACCGTAGCCGTCTCAGGGAGTACAAAAGTGGCCTCGTATTTTTTCCAGGTATTGCCTACATTTTCGATCACGGTACCTATCGCTTCGAAACGGCCGGACAGCCAAACCAGGACTTCACGACTGGCAACACCCTCCTGTCGCAGCCAGAATTCCGCCGTGTACAATTTGGTCTTTTCAAACCGGGTCGTTCCCTGCTCTTCGACGAGGATCTGAGAAAGAAACGATGCCTGTCCGTCTGACTGCTGAGCAGGTGTCAGTGACAATGCAACACAACCGGTTCCGCTGTTCGGCGCGGCGTCCGTATCCACGCGGGTCATTGCTCCGGATATGGAAGGGATCCAGGGTTCCGAGACCTTTTCCGCACCGGTGACCAACAGGGACGGGGGCGGTTGCTGCGCAACATACTCGAGAAACACAAGATCTCCAGGCTGGAAAGCACCTTCCACGAGCGGGGTGTCGAGTACAATTTCATTGACCATCTGGGAGATCCCCAGCGAACCGTCCGCGCCCGCGATGAGAACCCTGTCCTGCACTGTCGCGGTCATGCGTCGAGGCTCTCTGCCGGTATTCAAATCAGACTCGATCCATTGGATTCCACCGTCATCCGAGATGAAAAACCGTCCGTCCGCGTCCAATACGACCAGCTGTCTGCGCGATAAAATGAGAACATCCACAATATCTCCGGCACCGGGAACCACCAGATTGGTGGTCTGTCCCTCTGCAGGGGACAGACACAACCTGCCGCCGGCACCGCCGACTGCGAACTGACCGTCCCTGTAATCCGCACAGGTCCAGTCAGGTCTGTCCCCCCGCTCCAGCGGGGTCCAGACCATCCCGTTTGCCGAACGCATCATGGCGCCGTCATTCCCGCAGACAAGAAAGGAATCCTCCCCGTAAACGATGTCCGTCCAGTCTGCCATGATCGGAACCGTAACCGGGGTCATCGTGCCGCCGGTACCGGATAAAACGGTCCCGTCGGGACCGACCGCGACTTGCCATTCTCCGGATGAGGCGATCGCTGCAAGTGATTTGCCTGCCGGTACGTTCCATTCCACCCACGTCACCGCGTCCCGGGAAGCAAGCACGTGACCGTCACGGCTGCAGGCAATATAGGTGTGGTCGTCTGTAGCGCATATGCCGGTCAGGTCGGCATCGATACCGGTCTTGACCGATACAGGAGTATGCGTATTGACGCCGACGAGAACCGTCCCGCGGCCACCGACAGCCACAATGGTTTCATCCGGCTGGGTAAAAGCGAAAAAGGGTAAAGCGTCCGGCAGATCCGAAGGCAGATGGACATCCTGGAATCCGCCCAGCCGATTGACTCCGTACGAAGCGACCGTCGCATTCTTTCGAAGAACCATATCCCGGCCAGACAGCGACATAACGCGCACCGACGCGCCGTCGAAAAAGCCTTCTCCATACAGTTCGGTCATCGCCTCTTCAGCGGCAACCGTCAGGCTGTCTGCGTCTCCCCCCAATGCAGTGAAACGGCCGTGGAACACCATGGGTTCAAAAGAAGGGTCCTGTAACAGATTGGAAGAAGGGATCCCCCCGAGATCCAGTCCGGTCCCTACGACATATCCGGCGTTCAGGCTGGCGTCAGTAACGCGAAAAAACGGAGTCTGGGCGTTCAGGATCCTCGAACCAAGTAACAGAACACCGGTCGCGGTCGCCAGCACGAGGGCAATTGCGACAACCGCCATGAGGACGGTCTTTTTGCGCAGTCTTCCGATCTCACGCAGGCGGAGCATGGGCCAATCCTCCTCCCCTTACCGGCCGGCATATCGTCAAAGCAGGGAAATGCCTCTTGCCAGACAAGCGTCGATCATATCTTGCGGCCAGACAGAAGTCTGTACCTCACCGATGTGAGCCTTGTCCAGGTAGAACATGCACATCCGGGACTGCCCGATACCGCCGCCGACCGTATTCGGCAGCACGCCATCGAGTACCTGACGGTGAAACGGCCGTTCGGCACGTTTGGTTTCTCCCGATGCCTCCAGTTGAAAAGCCATGGCGGCGGCATCCACGCGAATCCCCATGGAGGACACCTCCACGGCACGCTCAAGTACAGGATACCAGAACAGGATGTCCCCGTTGAGCGACCAGTCGTCATAATCGGGCGCACGACCGTCGTGGGGATGTCCGCTTGCCAGAGGCGCGCCGATTCCGATCAGAAATACCGCTTTCTTCTCTTTGCATATCGCGTCTTCCCGTTCACGGGGAGAAAGATCCGGCCACTTGGTTTCCAATTCCTGCGCCGTAACGAAATGAATGGCTTCGGGCAGTTTGCGATCCAGATAGGGATAGACGCGCAGCAACCGGTTCTCCACTCTGCGCAAGCAGGCGTAGATTTCAGTCACAACCGACTGCAGAAACCGGATATTGCGATGGTTCGGATGCAGGATCAGCTCCCAGTCCCATTGGTCAACATAGATCGAATGCAGATTGTCCGGCACCTCATCACGGCGCACTGCATTCATGTCGGCATACAGTCCTTCCCCCGGCGCGAATCCGTACTCGTGCAGTGCCATGCGTTTCCATTTAGCAAGCGACTGCACGATTTCGACATGGCCGCCGATCGAAGGGATGTCAAACGAAACCGGGCGCTCAATCCCGTTCAGGTCGTCGTTCAATCCGCTTTCGGGACGCACAAACAACGGAGCAGATACACGTGTCAGATTGAGTGTGTCGGCGAGTTCAGATTCCAGATGGTCCTTGATCATTTTTATGGCGATCTGTGTCTCGCGGACGTCCATGCGGGGTTCATAGCCGGCAGGAAAAGCGGTTCCGTTGTCATAGCGGATCATATCGACACCTCGTTTTCGGATTGTGTTGGTTTATTGACGTCGATGCTTCGACGCGACTTGCGGAATTTGAACATCCATACCAGACAGAAAGCACCTACAAGGATAAACCCGTACTGCGCCGCATAGAGGGCTTGTCCTATCGCCTCGCTGCCTCCGGTCAGCGCATCCAGCGCGCCGCTCCCGATGAAATTGAACAGCATATGCATCAGGATCGGCACCAGGATGGATCCCGACGCAAGATAAGCCGCACCCATCGCGAATCCCGGTATAAACACATACATGGACTGTACCGCCTGCATATGGAACAGCGAAAACAACAACGCCTGCATCAAAACTGCCAGCCAGGGATGCATCACGGAGGATAGCTCCGCCTGGATGATTCCCCGGAACAGGAGCTCCTCGGCAATCGGCACCAGGACGCATACTCCGAGAATCAACCATCCAATCCCCGACTCCGGGGTAAATGCGGATTCGACCACTTTTTCGTAGTTCGCCATCCAGTCCCCGATCACCCGCGTTTGACGGCCGAGCCAATCCAGGGCGATATAGACAAGATTGGCCGTACCCAGCATTCCGATCGAAACCGCCAAAGCAGCACCGACCTGAGAAAGAGGCGGGTGACCGATCCGCACATAAGGAGCACGACCGCGCCCGCGCGCACGTATGATCGCGGTGTATGCGCCAATCAACATCAGTGCATAGATGGAGGCAATAACGGTATAGCGCGATTCCACGCGCTGCAATACACTCCACAGGTCGATCTGCAGATCACCGATCTGAAATCCGTCTCCGGCGGAACGTAGAACGTCCCCGATCATCAGGATCAGGGCGTATGCCAGTTGGGCGAAAGTCTGGGCGATGTAGTAGACCAGGATGAAAAGAAGAGACAGACCCAAAGCGGAGAAGACACCTCTCGCCGCGGAAGCACGGGAAGATCCATCGCCCGGAGGCGGAACAGGCGGATAACGAAATCCACCGGTGCCCTCCCTGGATCCGGCCGGAGGCATCATCCGGACCTGCGGACTGTGACGGTATATTTGTCCGCAAAAGATACCGGCTTATAGGACTGTTTGGCTTTCCGCAGTCCTTCGTTTCCCATGTCCTCTTCACGATTGACCAGCGGCGCGTCGGGAAACTCATTGCACAGGACCTGGTTGTTGATGGCGGCGTATAGGCCCTGGATAGAGGAGTCCGCTTTTTCGAAATGAATGACGGCGGTCCCGTCTTCCAATTCGCATGCCAGTGAAAAAGCACGGACAACACCGTCGATGCGAATGACACCGCCCCGGATGTCCAGACGATCGAAATGCTCGAAAGCCACACGGATCGGCACATAGTCGCAAACGTTCAGGTCGTTCAGATCCAATCCTTTTTCCATACACCAGTTATGTACCAGGGCAAGGCACTCGGGTCCGTCTGCGGCACACACCGTATCATACCGGTAGCCTGGAAAATCCCGGTTGAAACGGTTCAGGTGGTTGCGTTTGGCGTGCAGCGCTTTGCCCGACAACGTCCGCATGGCGTCTCCATCATAGAGATAGTCGCTGAAATCCCGGCTGAAGCAGGCTTCTGTTTCGTACCCCAGTGTCCGCAACGCTTCAAACAAGGGCAACTGGAACTCTTCCACATACATCACGGACATCGGCCATCCCTTGTCTTCAAACAATGGCATGATTTCATCCAGCACACGAGCCAGGTGTGCCGCATCCACGACTCCAAGCGGCATTGCCAGATGCGGTCTGCAAAATACGCCTCCGTCGCTCACCATGCAGAATGCATCGGCAATCATTGCGACCCGATAACCAAATCCCGGATTCCAGGCCAGACGGCTGACGAAACACAGATCCGACAGCCGGCTGCCGGATTTTGCGTGACAGACTTCATATACAGGTTTGTCTTTGATCGACAGATCATGGAACGCGTCCTCTGTCATGCGGGAAAAATCACAACCCTCCGTGTTCCCGGAATCGTTCAAAGAATACGTCGAACGCGTTTTGCAGTTCCTTTTTGTCTTTGATGGATTTAAAAACGCGTTCGCCGATCCCGGGTTCATTGCGTAATATCACGATCTCCGGTTCCGGATGGGATCCGTCGTCCGGTTCATACTTGAACATAACCGTATATTCCCGTCCCATGGTGTAGAACGAGTCGATAAAGGACATGTAATATTCACGTCGGCTGTTGACATCCACAAGCACGGCCAGCATGTCTTCCTCGGAAGGCGGGCCAGCCGTTGGCTTGCGGCGGGTTTCATCCAGACCTCTAGTGGTTTTCCGTTTCATCCGAAACTTCTTCCGGCTCGTCCTCGTCTTCGTCGTCTTCGTCGTCTTCGTCGTCGATCATGCTGTCATATGCGGCAGCGACACGATCGAACTCTTCGTCGTCGAGGCTCATAAGCGATTCCGATCCGTCATCCGCGGTAACGACTTTAACAAACACGGCTTCGGGCTCGTCGTCGACAGTGGCCAGCAGGCAATAGGTTTCACCTTCAAATTCGATGCTGTCCACCATCTCAAACGTGTACTCTTCTCCGGTCTCTTCATCCACCATTGTAATGAGAGCGTTGCCTTCGTCACCGTGATCGTGATCGTGATCATGGTCGTGGCCGCATCCGCAGCAATCCGCGCCATCAGCACCGCAATCGCAGGCTTCGTCGTCCGGTCCGTGTTTGTGGAGTTTATCGTTTTCCATTGTGTTTATCCTCATTTCTCTGTGTGCTTATGCAGATTTCGAAACATTATATCATATCCGATTGTCATCGCGCCGTCTCTCATCCAGCACTTCCTGCAGGATCACGACTGCCGCGATCTGATCGATGATCGCATTCCGGTCTTTCTGGGTACGCCCGGCTTCCCGCATCATGCGGGAAGCGATCACAGTGGTGTAGCGTTCATCCCGACGGGTCACAGACAGCTCTGTCCGTTCTTCCAGCGCTACTGCAAACATTTCCGCTTTTTCGGCCGAAGCGCCGGGTCGTCCGTCTGTGCGTCTCGGCATACCGATCACGATCTCGGTCACGCCGCGCGCCGCAGCCAGTACGGCAATCCTGTTGACGGCATAATCCGGATCGCGCCCGTTCCAGCGAATGGTTTCGACGCCGCTGGCCAGGATGCCTGTCTCGTCGCTGAGAGCGATCCCGATCCTCTTGTCTCCGTAATCGATTCCCATCAAACGCATCGGAAATCACACCACCTTGATCGCAAAATCTCTGCAAACGGCGGCACAGTAGCCGCACAAAAGACAATGATCGGGGACCGGTTGTGCCCGGCCGTTCACCATGCGAATCCCTCCCGAAGCACAGCGTTCCACACACGCGCCGCACCCGGTACACCAATCCTCCACCAGCAGTCGCCGTTTCCGGCTTCGGGTGCGTCCCAGCAGAGTCTCGGGAATCGGACGTCCTTCGAACAACGCGACATTCATATCAATCTCGTCACGTGACTGCATTCCGACTGCATAGGCATCCGCACAGTCCATCCCTAACGCAAAGGCAGCCGCTTCGTCAAAACGGTGCAGCAGATTGCCGCCGCCCAGCATTTTCATGCCAAACACACCGATGCCGACGTCATGAGCACCTTGTACAGCCGTCACCATATCGTCCGCTCTGCCGTCCAGCAAGCCAATGCCTGCAACGTTGAGCAGAGGATGCAGCACGTCCGCATACCGGTACGGACCCGCGTCCAATCCGGTCCAACATCCGTCGCTCCGGCCGGAAACCGCTTCCGTGAGCGCACGGACCGGTTCCACCGCGTGAGTGGATATACCTACCGCGCGGAGGATTCCCTTTTCGCGACACTCCAGCAGGTAGGAGAAGGCTTCCCTGTGTCCGTGCAGTGTCAACGTGGACTCCTGCTCGTGCAGGAGAAACAGGTCTATGACGTCCAGATCCATTTCCCGCCGTGCCCGGTCGACGGAAGCCGCAGCACCCGCCCGGTCCCATGCGTATGTTTTGCTGCAGACCACAGGACGGTCTGTACCGTGCCGGACCGCATGTCGAATATGGGGATAGGTACCGTAAATTTCGGCGGTATCAAAAAAATCCACGCCCAAAGATTGTGCATACAGCAACAGATCTCCCCCCTGTTCCGGTGAGAGATCCGCCTGTGCTGTACAAAAAGCAAGCGTGCCATAACACAGGCGGGATACCTCGATCCCGCTGTGCCCCAAAATCCGTCTATCCATCAGAGGGTCTCGATATACTCCTGGATGATGACCTCCAGCAGTTCGTCACGCTCCATCCGGCGAATGATGCCGCGGGCGCCCTTGTGGCTGGTGATATAGGTCGGATCCCCGGACAGGAAGTACCCGACCAGCTGATTGACCGGGTTATAACCCTTCTCCTTGAGCGACTGCAGCACTTCCGTCATGATGCCCTTGACGGAATCGCTGTTGT
>CAZBKR010000011.1:15819-20607 GCA_964492455.1 uncultured Oscillospiraceae bacterium | reverse complement strand
GTAAGGTATTCAATTTCTTCGGTGACGCGACCTGCTTCCTTATCCACCTTACGGTAGGGCGTTTCGATAAAGCCGTACCGGTTGACCCGGCCGTATGTACTTAAGGAGCCGATCAAGCCGATGTTGGGACCTTCCGGGGTCTCAATCGGACACATGCGGCCGTAGTGTGAAGAATGGACGTCGCGCACCTCGAAGTTCGCGCGGTCACGACTCAGTCCGCCAGGACCGAGTGCGGACAGACGGCGCTTGTGAGTCAGTTCGGCCAGCGGGTTGGGCTGATCCATAAACTGCGACAACTGGCTGGAACCGAAAAACTCTTTGATTGCAGCGCTCACCGGACGTGTGTTGACAAGCTGCTGCGGAGTTGCGGTCAGCATGTCGGTAGTGCCCATCCGTTCACGCACGACGCGTTCCATACGGGCAAATCCGACGCGGATCTGATTCTGGAGCAGTTCCCCGACCGAACGGATGCGGCGGTTGCCGAGGTGATCGATGTCGTCGGTCGATCCGATTCCGTAAGTCAGGCCGATCATATAGCTGACCGACGCGACGATGTCTTCCACGGTCAGATGCTTGGGCATGAGATCGGTCACACGGGAGCGCAACAGGCTGCGCAGCGTCTCAGCTGGATTCTTGGAAGCTTTTGCTTCTGCCAGAATCTCTTTGAGCACCGGGATGCGGACACGCTCGGTCACACCAAGCGATGCGACGTCGAGTCCTTCGGTATATGCGGGGTCCATGCCGGCCAGGATGAACTCCGCGGCATCGACCCGGTTGTTGCCGATGATCTTGATCCGCTCGTCCATGACAGTTACAGTGTTCCCGACCACTACGACGGGGTGGACCGTCACTTCGTTGATGCTGGAAGCCTGGATGGTCCTGGCGATCTGCTCGGTGATGGTTTCACCCTCGGCAACGATGATTTCTCCGTTGGCGTCGACCAATGTCTCGGCGGCCTGATGACCGATCAGGCGGCTGGCAAGCGCGAGTTTTTTATTGAGCTTGTAGATGCCGAACCGCCCCAGATCATAGCGTTTCGGGTCAAAGAACATATTATTGAGCAGGGTTTCAGCGCCTTCGACCGATACAGGCTCTCCCGGACGCAGTTTGCGGTACAATTCCTGTAATCCTTCTTCGCGGGTACGGCAGATGTCTTTACCCAGAGTTGCGTTCAGGATAGCGGATTCGCCGAAAAGCGCCAGAATCTCATCGTCCGTACCAAACCCAAGGCTGCGCAGCAAAACCGACAGATGAAACTTGCGCGTACGGTCTACGCGTACCCATAACAGGTCGTTGGCATCGGTTTCATACTCGAGCCATGCGCCGCGGTTCGGGATGATCTGGGAGTTGAACAGCTGCTTATCGCCTTTGTCCTCCCCCGGAGTGAAATAAGCACCCGGAGAGCGGACCAGCTGACTGATGATGACGCGCTCGGCACCGTTGATGATGAACGTGCCGGTATCGGTCATGATCGGGAACTCGCCAATATAGATCGACTGATCCTTGATGATGTCGTCCTTTTTGTTGTGAAACCGGACTTTTACCTTCAGCGGAGCAGCAAAATTCGCATCACGTTCTTTACATTCCTCGATGGAATACGTCGGGGAATCGCTGTCAAACTCTTTGTCGATAAACGAAAGCTCGATATCACCGGAAAAATCCCGGATGGGGGATACATCACGTAAAACCTCCATCAGTCCCTCGTCGAGGAACCACTGGTAAGAGCGCTTCTGGATCTCGATCAGATCGGGAATGTCGACGACTTCGTCGATCCTGGAATAAGACATCCTCTCGGTTCTTCCCAGTTGGATCTTGACGGGACGCACCATGAAAGATCACCTCACGAATGGTCGGCCGGGCCGACGGTTTGAATCCTGACTGCATATCCCTGCCTGGCTGCGGGATGTGCATGCCACCGATTCGTATGCGGATAGGTCGCTGTCCAGGTACAAAAACGACGGGCCGCCCACACGCTTTTCACAGGCAGGCGAAAGCATCCCACGTTACAACAGCTAGAGTATTTTAGCACCGGGTTTGAGACGTGTCAAACAGTTTTTGACAACAGAAAGCCGGAAAAACGCAAAACGCTTTTCCCCGGCCTTGTACGGTTTGTTTTTATCTCGTCCTTATCCAGTCTTTCTTCGCTCCCTGGCACCGCTGTCGCGCCGATGTAGACGCAGCCTGTACGATCAATAGATGAAACGTTGTGCGAATGAGTTGAATGAATAGTCAAACCGGGTGCCGTTTTCGAGCAGATCGGTTATATATTCCTCGTATCCGTCGTTGACCAGTTTGTCCCGGACGGTATTTTCCCATGCGGGGACGCGTCCGACAAAATACATGACATGGAAACCGTACTCGGTTTGTACCACCCCGGTATCACCTGGCTTACGCACGTCGTCGATCGCCCATTCGAGGAACTCTTCGACATAACTCGATTTTTCATCCAGACCGGTGAACAACCCGCCGGAAGCGACGGAGGCCACATCGTCCGATTCGGCCTTGACCATCTCGATAAACGATGCTTCGTCGGTGATCGCGGCCAGAAGGGAATCCGCTTTGGCTTTGGCCGCTTCCAGTTCCGCAGCGGTTGATGTCTCACGGTCGGCCGAAATCAGCACATGACGTACGGACGCCTGCGGATCGGCCGGCTGCTCGCGTTTCAAAAAGTACACGACGGTATAGTCGGTCGATGTCTCGATAACGGCGGTATCTCCCGCTTTGCGGGCTGCGTCAAAGACCCATTCTCCGACTTCGGCGGTCAATCCGGCGGAGGTGACACCAGAGATCAGGCTGCTGTCCTTCTCCTCATAATCATCCCGTTTTGCTTCCTCGACTGCCTCCAGTGCGAGCTTGCGGAAATCCACCTCGGACTTCGCATCTGCATAGAAAGCGTCTGCCTTTTCTTTCGCAGCGGTTTTGGCCTGCTCTTTTTCCGCTTCGGTGGCGGTGGCGGAAACGGCAAAAGTAAACGAGAACGCACGGTAGTCGACCGTATCGATGTCGTCTTTGTTTTCTTCGTAGTATTGATTGAGTGTCTCCGGGGTGATTTCCGTTTCGGCGGACTTGACCGCGGCATATTTTGTGGATAAATACAGGGTTTCATATAAATCGCGTACGACACCAAGTGTGCAACCGGGACCGTACGTCTCCTTGAGCATCATGTCGGCATAGCCGGCACTGCCTGCCGCCTGAATGATGGATTCGACCTGCCGGTCCACCGCGGTGGCATACTCACCCAACTCGATGCCCGCCTCGCGGGCCAGTGAGGCTTCGGCAAAGATTCTCTGCAACTGAGTGGCTGTGATGGACAACATATACTGACGCACAGAGGTCGCAGTTCCGTCCTCGTCGGTCGAAAGGGTGGTGTCGAGATCCGGACTGTTCGGTTTGAGACCATATTGGCTCAATACGTTTCCGTGCCAGTAATTGAAAGCGGCGACCGAAATCTTCTGTCCGTCGACCTCCATCAGGGCTAAAGCGCGCTGCGGGATACCATTCGTGATGCCCGCGTACACCAGTACACCAAGCAATGCCACGATCACGGCAACGATCGCAAGCCATGCTTTCAGCGAGCGATGCTTCCCTTGAGCATGCAGACGGCCATCGCCGCCCTTTCTCGAGGCCAACCGCTTCTTCCTTTCCTGACGCCGGGCTTCCGCCGTCCAGGACTTGCCGTTCCGCTCTGGTTTTTCCATACCGTTCCACCCCGACCTTTTTGGCATTTTGTACAGACTCGCGCTGTGTTTTACGCACACGCTACCGTATTATACATGGACATGCAGGATACATCAATCGGAATCCGTACGGGGCATTTCCGTTTTCAATGATCCCGGCTTTTTCCTGGAGGGAGATCTGTATCCGAGTTCTGCGGCGCGTGTATAAAAACTGGTCGTCTTCAGGCCGGCGGCTTCCGCTGCTTTCTTCCCGGACAGGTTTCCGTCCGACCACGCGCGGCAGATATCCCTGAAATGGGTCGGTACCGCAACCGGCGGGCGCCCGATCCGCCGCCCGTTCTCTCGTGCACGCCGGATGCCCTCACGCCGGTCGCGGGAGGCCCGCTCGCTTTCGGCTTTTGCCAGCGAACGCGCAAGACGTATCGCTGATCGACCTGAAGGGGAGCGGGTGTCGATGCCCTCGTCGAGCAATACCAGATCGGCCCCCGCTGCTTCAATCCGATCCGCCAAATCGGAGAACTCCCGCGCACCGGAACAAATGCGGTCCGCAGACGCCGTATAGATGACATCCCGGAAGGTCAGCTGTTCCAGCAGGCGATTCCGCTTCTCCCAGACCACCTGGCCGGTGATCCCGTCACCAGGTATCGAGGGATACTCCACCAGAATGCGGTCGAAACCACCGATTCCGTCCAGCAGCAATGCCTGGCGGCTGATGTCCGTATCGCCCGGGTCCAGCCGGATGTATCCGATCCGGCAACCTGTGATTGTGGAATGCTCCCTCAATTCTCCGGGATCAGTTGTCGGCGTCATCCGGTTCCTCGTCATTCTCAGACGGTTTCGGGAGGACTGTTACAAGAATTTTGGAGACCCTGCGGTCATCCATTTCGAGCACCTTGAAGCAGAGGTTGGCGTATTGGGCTTCCGGTTGCTCCCCTTCCTCGGGAATGCGGTCGATCAAGCCGACAACCATGCCGGCCAGCGTGTCGTAGTCGTCTTCCGGCATCGGCACACCAACCGCTTCAGCCACATCGTCGAGGGCTGTCTGGCCGTCAATGACAAAGTGGGATTCGTCCCTCCGTACGATTTCAGCTTCTTCCTCGTCGTACTCGTC
>CAZBKR010000011.1:0-15809 GCA_964492455.1 uncultured Oscillospiraceae bacterium | reverse complement strand
TCCTGCAGATTGCCCACAATTTCCTCGATGATGTCTTCCAGCGTGACAATGCCCGCCGTTCCACCGTACTCATCGATGACGACTGCCATCTGTGTGTGATCGCGCTGCATTTCACGGAACAGGGAATCCACCTGTTTGGTTTCCGGAACAAAAGTGGCTGGCCGGAGCATTTCCCGAAGGGAAAAAGGCTTTCTGAGTTCTTCGGCTGCAATGATCAGCAAATCCTTGATGTGCAGGATGCCGACAATATTGTCGATGTTTTCCTCATACACCGGGATGCGCGTGTATTTTTCACGGACCGCGACCTCGACAACTTCCGCGAACCCCGCTTCAACATCCAGTGATGCGATATTGGTGCGGTGGGTCATGATCTCCGAGACTTCTTTATCATTGAAGTCGAAGATGTTTTCGATCATCTCTTTCTCCGCCTGATGGATGACCCCGCTTTCACGGCCGACATCCACCATGATGCGGATTTCCTCTTCCGTCACCGACCGTTCGTTTTTCGCGGGGTTCACGCCGATCACTTTGAGCATCAGGTTGGTCGTCCCGGAGAGCAAAACAATAAACGGTTTCATGACCACCCCGACTGCGGTGATCACGCCGGACACCGAACGAGCAATTTTTTCCGGATTGCTCTGTGCAATCCGTTTGGGTACCAGCTCGCCCATCGTGAGGGAGAAAAACGACAAAACCAGCGTTATGGTGACCACCGATGCCGTATAAATCGCGGGAAAGCGCCCTGCCGGATCGATCAGCAGTGCCAGGCGGCCGGCGAATTTGTCTGCCGCAAAAGCACTGGACAGGAAACCGGCCAGTGTTACGCCGACCTGGATGGTCGCCAGAAATCCGGAAGGGTTCTCGATAAGCCGAAGCAGGCGTACGGCAAGACGGTCTCCGTCTTCGGCCTGTTTTCTGACCATGTTGTCATTCAGGCTGATGATGGCGATTTCAGATGCCGAGAAAAATGCGTTGATAAGTATCAGGAAAAATATGATTACAATGTCCCAAAAGGGCGAACCCGGGTTGCTGGCCGGCGCGCCGATCGAGGTAAGGATGCGTATCATACTGTCACTGTCGTCCACAGGAGTCTCCTTTGTATGCTGGTTGATTCGGAAACGTCAAAGGGCGTTTCATCCCCCGCTAAACGCAAAACAACCCCTGACAGGCGGCTAAAAAACCGCCTCGCGGGGATGCGAGGTCATGCGGGCTGTGAATTTTACAGCAGAAGACGGCAATATTCCGGATTCTGTGGGGCGGGACAGTCCGTTTTCGGTCCTTGTCTGGGTCTGGACTGCTGTCCAAAGTCTTCTCTCCTCCATAGGTCGTGTACAGGTGGTATTATAGCATTACATTTTTCATCATGCGCACGCATCTGTCAATCTTTTGCGTTGTGCGTTGTTTGCGGTCCATAAGATGAGGCATGAAAATGGAGATCAATCTGACAATCTATCCCCTGACAGATCCCCTCCATGATGTGATATCCCTCTCCCCCTCCCGTTTTCTGGAGGTACCTCCGGAACCATCGGCAGACGAACAGATGAACCGCCGTTTGAAATGGTTCGATTTCTCCGGAATGCTGGATCCTGAGGTCGCAGCGCGGTTGACGGACGGCTGGAAGCTGCATGCTCTTGCAGTCGGTACAGCAACCGCGTCGACACGCAGCTCCCGACTGCAGGAATACGCGGAACATCTTCTGCTCGGGCTGGATGCGCTGGAATCATTTCAAGACGCGGTTCCCGCCTTTCGCCGGATCTGGGTACTGGCGGGGCCCGGTTTTTTTATGACCTTCCATGAGGCAGAGGAACCACTGATCGATGTGGTACGCCAACGGGTCGGCGGTCGAATTCCCGCGCTGACGGGACCCGGGTACCTGCTTTACGAATTGGCAGACGCATTGCTGGAGGGATACTACGATGCGATCGAATCAATGTCCGAGGAAATCGATCTTCTGGACGCACGCATAACGGAGCGGGCCTGGAAGAGTCGGGAAAACCCCGAAGGCAATGACTTGTCTGCTGTGAAACGTCGGCTGCTGGCAATCCACCGGGCGCTGTCCCCGCTTCGCGACTCTTTGCAATCCTTCCGCCATACAGACGCAGGCGTCATCCTGGAAGCCGACCGTGCCTATCTCAGACATGTGGCCGATCAAGCCCAGTCCATCGTGGACAACATCTCTGTTGAGCGGGAAATTCTGGTTGGAATCAACGACACCCTGGTTTCCGCTGCGGGCAAGCGGATGAATGAAGTGATGACGTTTCTGACGGTTTTCACGACCTTTTTCATCCCCATCAACTTCATCGCCAGCGTGTACGGGATGAATCTCATCATTCCGGAATTCGGGTGGAAAGCCGCCTACCCTGCAGTGATTACCCTGATGGTATCCATCGTGCTTGTTATGTATATCTGGTTTCGTCGCAAAGGATGGTTGTGACCGTGACATTGCGCGATCGGAAGGTTTTTCTGCTTCGCTGTGCCGGATTGGTTTTCCTGTTCGGGTTCGTCCTTTACTGCACCGTTCCGGCAACGGGCGGGCGCGGGAGTGCCAATCCCGGAGAACAGCCGGGGCTGGTAGAGGAACCGGCCCATCGCAAGGCCGTATATATCCTGCCCGGTATCTGCGGCAGCGACCTCTATGCTGCGGATGCATTGACGGCAACTGACCTGTTGTCCCGCGCGCCTGCATTGAACGGGTATGTGGATGAGACGTATCGGGCTGAAAAAGGCGAGAGCCTGTGGATTCCCCAGAACACCCATCCTTTCACTGCCATGGCTATGCTTGCCTGTGATGAGGCCGGAACTCCCCTGATGTCGACAACCATCGAGTCAGATCCCACGACATATGGGCCACTCGGAATATATCAGTATCTGGTGTTGCGCCTGGAGACGTACCTGGGCGACATGTATGACGTTCGTTTTTTCCCGTATGACTGGCGTTTGAGTTCCCGTGTCAATGCGGAACTGCTCCAGAAGTCGATCGATCAATCCGGCTATGAGAGCGTCTCGCTGGTCGCACACAGCATGGGCGGCCTGGTGGCCTCCTCTTACTTATCCATCTCTGCCGGCAACCGGGAACGAGTCGACCGCGCGGTTTTTGTCGCGGTTCCCTTTTTCGGTACGCCTAAGGCGCTGTATGCGGCCGAAACCGGCAACTTTTTCAACATGCCGATGGTGCGGGGCCTGGAAATGCCGGAACTCAGTCTGGCCGCCTCCCATTTCCGTTCTGTTTCGGAACTCCTGCCCACACGAGAAGCATTTGATTACATGCCGGACGGATACGTGGAGGTCGGTGGAAACCGGCTGGCCGGTTACGAGGCGACGATGCGCCGGCTTGCATCCTTTCGGGACTGCGCAGTCGATCTGTCATTCCGACCCGACGTAGAATTGTTCCATCAATCGATGTTGTTACCCGATGGCACACACGCTGCTGCATCCGTAGATGCTGTCTTGCTGTGCGGCGTCGGACGGGAAGGTATCCAGACGGTTTCCTATCATCGCGACGGCACATTGGCAGGTGCCACCTACGGTGAATCCGGCGACCTGACCGTTCCGGTCTGGAGTGCTTCGATGGGGATCAGCACGACTGGCACCGCAGCTTTCGGAGTGGAACCGGAGCGCGTGTTTTATAAGAATGTCTCCCATTTCGGGTTCACTCTGGATGCGGATACTGCTGCATTTGTCGCCGCCTTTATTCGTGACGGCAGTATGCCGGTGATGGAAACCGGGTACTTTTCCGATCCGGCAGAGGCTACCGCCATGGAAGACGCATCGTTGGAAAGCTTGGTAAACCAGGTCCAGAACGGGATGTTCGCGCTATATCTTCGTTCTTTTGCGGACCGCCTCGCAGCGAACCTTTTTCGGTAGTCATCATTCCGTCCGTGTGAAAAAGATGACCCGCTCCGGAAGGCAGGTCATCTCGACAGAGCACAGACGTCGTTGTCAGCTTCAGATGAGAGGTTGAATGTTGTCCGACTGCGAAGAAGCAGGCTGAACTGACTGTCCTGTGGAAGCACGGACCAGTCGATCCCGGAGCTCGCTCTCCATGCGGGCAAGTTCGATCTCAGCATTCTGGCGGGCGGTACGCCCCTCCTGCTGGATGCGGATGGCCTCTTCGATGGTGGTAATCAGATTCTCGTTCGCGGTTTTGAGTGTCGAAATTTCCACGATTCCCTTTTCGGACTCTCTCGCCACTTCCAGCGTATTCTGTTTGAGCATTTCGGAATTCTTGAGCAGCAATTCATTTGTGGCCTCGTTGACTTGTTGCTGGATCCCGAGCGCCTGCCTCTGCTTGCGGATACCAATCGCGAGGATGATCTGGTTTTTCCACAGCGGCAGCGTATTGATGATCGAGGTCTGGATTTTTTCGACCAGCAGCTTGTCATTATTCTGAATCAGCCGGATTTGCGGTGCGGTTTGAATCGCAATGGTCCGCGAGAGCTTGATGTCGTACAGTTTTTTCTCAAACCGGTCGGCCATCTGGCGTGCGTCGTTTGCTTTCTGGGCATCCATCGGATTGCCGGAAGCTATGGCTTTGGCATCGAGTTCCGGAATCACTTTCTCCTGGATTTCACGCAATTTTTTTTCGCCGGCGAGAATGTACAATTGCAACTCCCGGAAGTAATCCAGGTTCTTCTGATACATCAGGTCAAACATCCCGATGTCTTTGAGGAGCGCCATTCTCGATCGGTCCAGCTCGTTGGCGATCCGGTCGAGCTGGGCATCCACGGTCTCATACTGGGCCGCGAATTTCGCAAAACTCTTTTTTGCCCGACGGAATAGCGTGAACTTCTTTTCCTTATCCTCCAGTGCGTCGACATCGAGCGTCTTGACGTTGACCAATAGGTCAGTCATCAGTTCGCCGACATGCCCGGCATCTTTGGAGCGGACCTGTCCGAGAATATTGTCTGCGAACTCGG
The DNA here is from genome assembly GCA_964492455.1 of uncultured Oscillospiraceae bacterium. GTDB lineage: Bacteria > Bacillota > Clostridia > Saccharofermentanales > UBA5734 > JAAYKS01. Next base: position 10,893 of record CAZBKR010000011.1, on the reverse strand, counting down.
AAATTTTCGTCTGTGCGCCGATGCCGTACTGGATCATCTGCTGGGAATTGTTGATGTCAATCCCGGCGGCGATCGTCTCCACCCGAATCCGCTCCTCCGGAGTCAGTTCATCCAATTCCCGCGTGAGCATTTTGAGTCCGGCATCAGCCACGCCGGAAGCGGGTCCGGGCGCGTCGGCCTGGAGGCTTTGGGCAGTCGTGGACGAGTAGTCCTGCATGATCGGTTCCCCTTTCGCGTGTGTCAGCCTTCCATTTTGAGAGTGGTCTCGAGGAGGTTGATGTCGGACTCGATGTCCATGATTTCATCTACCATGAGCTTGCCGAACTGCTTTTCAAAAGCGGTCTCCAGAATTTCCAGTGCCTGGGAAGTGCGTTCACCAAGCTGCCGGATTTCCTGCGTTTGAATCCGGGTCTTCTGGATGTCCAGATATTTGACAAGAATACTCGACGCGGTTTCAAGGTAATAATTGAAAAAGCGCCGGGCGATGGTAATCTTCTCCGGATATTTGGTTACATATTCTATGATTCGGTTGCCGGTCTCATACACCCGCCGGCCGCGTGTACGGATATCGGGAGACTGGATCTGCTTGAGGACCGTGTCGATATTGCGCAGGTCAGCCGAAGCCTCCTGCAGAATATGCCTCTTCTCCGCGTCGTACTTGGCAAAGTCCACTTTCACACGCCCGACCGAACGGGTCGGATCCAGCGACTTGCGTGCGGTTCCGTGCAGGATCAGCGCGAGGATGGCCGCCAGCAGGAAGGGAACCTTGAGAACAACGTTCAGAACGACAAAAATGCCGACGCCCAATACGGCAGCCAGGATGCGCCCATCCCTTTTTTTCATCGGTTTGATGTCCCTCGCCATGGCCTCACCTCTGTCAGCATTCCAGCAGATACACGAAAATTATACATCACCCGGGTTGTGCGTGATATAGGCACCGCTGTGCGGGCTGTACCCGTTTGATCGGGTCAGGCAGAGATATCCTGACGCCGGAACAGACGGATGCCGATCACCAGGAAAACCGTTATGAGTACCAGTGAGACCGCAATTCCCTGCAACAGCATCGATGTCTTGACGGTCAGCGCAGAGAATGGCATCACATAACCGGAGGGGATCAGTCGGGTCAGAAAATCGATCACCGGACTGTCTACCAGTTGAACGACAGTGGTAATCAGACTCTCGGCAAACTGCAGTCCGATACCGATCGCGATCACGATGCCCGTACTCCTGGTCAGGATTGCCACACCCGCCAGCAGTGCGCCATACACCAGATTGAGCAGGGTGATCCGCAGAGCGACCCCGCCGATCCGCAACAGCTGTATCCCTTCGAATGTTCCTCCCCATCCGTTCATCAATGTGGCAAAGAGGGTGATGAGCACCACACCCGCCAGGGCATAGCCTAAAAGCGCCAGTGCGAGTATAACGAACTTGGACAGATACAGCCTCACCCTATCGGTCCCGCCGACCAGCATGATTTTCAACGTGGACCGGGCATACTCGGAAGAGAACAGTGACGCCAGCAGCACCAGCATGAAAATCTGGATCAGTGAATACAAATCCGCGGATTGCAATGCGTTGAGGCCTGTCAGCCGGATGACCGGGATCACTCCTGAAACCCCGTCAGGGATACCCGTTTCCGTAGTATCCAGCAGCAACTCCAGCATCTGGAACAAACCGATAATCAGTACCGCATATCCGACGGACACCAGTGCCAGCACCTTGACCGTCAATCCTTTGCGAAGCTTGAATGCTTCAATGCGCAACAGATTCCGCATGGTTGCCTCCTCCCGTCATCTGTATAAAGTGGTCTTCCAGCGTAAACGCCTGGGTTCCCAGCATGTGTACATCGATCCCGGATTCCACGACCCGGCGGCACAAAGCACCTGTACGGTTCCCGGCTCCCTGAACACGAACTGTTCCGTCGGCCTCTATGAGAATGTCTGCGTCAGAAAGAAGAGGATCGCCAAGGAGGGCTTCTCTCGCTCGGGCCGCATCCGAAGTCCGCAGGATCGCGACCTCCCGATTCAAACGGGTCAATTCCTCTCCCGAAATCTCTTCGATCAGCCGCCCGTCGTGGATGATGCCGTACCGCGTGGCCAGCATCGCCAGTTCGCTCAGGATGTGGCTGGAGATGAGAATCGCGGTCCCTTCCCGGGTGGCGATACGTTTGAGATCGTCCCGAAACTGCGCTACCCCCGCCGGATCCAGCCCGTTGACCGGTTCATCCAGGAGAAGCAACCCCGGGCGGTTGATCATCGCGCGCGCAAGACCCAGTCGCTGACGCTGCCCCAACGAGAAGTATTTGACCTTCTTTCGGTCCTTCGCTTCGAGTCCGACCGATGCCAGCACTTCGGGAATCCGCTGTGCGGGATCTACACCGGTCAACCGGCACTGGATGACCAGATTGTCGTATGCGGTCATATAGCCGTAGAACGTCGGTGTCTCGACCACGCAGCCGGTGCGGCCGCGCGCGCGGGACAACCCTTGCGGCGTCGTTTCGCCAAACAGCTCGATCTCTCCTTCATCCGGCGAAGCCAGACCGGTTACCATGCGGATAAAAGTGGTTTTACCGGCACCGTTTCGCCCGATAAAGCCGTAGATATCGCCCGCGTGCAGTGCAAGGCTGACGTGATCAACCGCAGTCCTGGATCCAAACCGTTTGGTCAGATGATACGTGCGAAGAATGGCGTCTGGCATGTTACAACTCCTCTTTCGGCGTGGACGATCCATCAGGCACCGGTTTTCGATAGGGGCGAAGCACGATCCGGTCCCCGTCGCGTTCCGCCAGCAACCGGTCGCGGTTGGTGATACCCAGGCTGTCCAGATACTCTTTGGGAATCTGAATCCGCGCGGCGCGGTCCATTACGAGTACTTCCGTATGCGAATCGCGTTCCATGCCCTGGCCGCCCTCCGATGCATGGCCGGCCTCTTCGAGGCTGGCAAGTCCCGCCAGCTCCTCCGCATAACTCTGGTTGCGCAGGAATTCGCTGCTGGTCTTTCCGTCTCGAATCGCGACCACCCGGTCGACTTTGCGGGACAACTGCCGGTCGTGAGTGACAATGATGATCGTGATACCGGTGTCACGGTTGAGCGAGCGGAACAGGTCGAGAATCATCGCCGCGGTACGGGAGTCCACCGATCCGGTTGGCTCGTCAGCCAGAAGGAGTCGGGGACGGTTCGCAAGGGCGATTGCGATCGCCACCCGCTGCTGTTCGCCGCCGGACAGCTGTTGCAGGCGGTTTCCCTTCCGTTCGGACAATCCGACCATGTCGAGCAGTTCCAGCGCGCGCTCACGGCGCCGCTGCTCGGCGCACAGCATCAACGGCATTTCCACATTCTCCAATGCAGTCAGATACGGAATCAGATTGCGGGCGTTGTTCTGCCAGACAAACCCGACCGTTTCGCGCTTATAATCGATGATCTCCCGATCGCTCATGGTCAGCAGATCGTGTTCATCCACGATGAGTCGTCCGGCCGAGGGTCTGTCCAATCCGCCCAGCATGTTCAGCAATGTGGATTTTCCGCTCCCGGAGTTGCCGATGATCGCCATCAACTCCCCCTGTTCCACCGACAGATCGAGCCCCTGCAGCGCAAGAACCTCCAGGTCGATGGTTTTATAGATTTTGACCAGATTTTCACAGTCAACCATCAACATGGGTGATCCTCCCGTCTTCCAATGTGTAGACCCTGTCTGCGAGTTCGATCATGTTGGGATCATGCGTCGTCATAACGAGCGTCAGTGACTCTTTTTCAATCAGATCCCTGAACAGACGGACCACTTGCAGTCCCATGGCGGTGTCCAGTTCCGCCGTGGGTTCATCCGCAAATACCAGTGCCGGGCGATGCGCAACCGCACGGGCGATCGCGACTCTCTGCTGTTCGCCGCCGGAGAGTTCCTGGATCCGGTGCTTGACCCGGTTTTCCAAACCGACCAGCGAGAGACACTCCAGCGCACGGTCGCGGCGCTCCGAGGGGTCAAATCCCGCCACGCGCAATCCGAATTCAATGTTCTCCAACGCGGTCATCGTGTTGATCAAAGCGATCGATTGAAATACGAATCCCATCCCGGTCCTGCGCAATTCGTCCCGTTCCCGGTCGCCGGCATGTGTGACGTCTGTGTTCTGAAACAGGACCGTCCCCGAAGTGGGGCGATCGAGAGCCCCGCAGATATTGATCAGTGTTGTTTTACCGGAGCCGGATCTACCCCGGAGCATCGTAAGACTCGCGGAGCGGATGTCGACCGAGACCTGGTCGAGCGCTATGACCTCTTCCCGTCCGGTTTTGAATACCCTCGTAATGCTGTCAGTCTGCAGTATGTAATCCGGCATCGGTTCCACCCCCTTGCGCACGCTCACTCTTCACCCAGCTTAACGGCCTGGTCGATCCGGATTTTCAGTATCAGACGGGCCAGTGTGAGAAACCCGGCCACCAGGATAACGCCGACGACAACCAGTATCTTACCCAGATCTTCCGCATACGCTGTAACACGGAATGGAATCGGCTGGTCGGGCGAAGAATAAACCAGACGGAACAAGGGAACAAACAGGGAGCCGCTGATTTTGCCGATCGCCAGTCCGACCGCAATCGCCACCCCCGACAGCAGGATCTGCTCCGTCAGGAGCATGCCGATGATGCTGCGTCTGGACAGTCCCATCGCCCGGAATATACCGAACTGAAGCACGCGACCCTGGATCGAGAGAATCCAGTAAATTAGAAATCCAATCGCGCAAATCAGCATGGATACGATAAATCCGAGAGAAAACATTCCGTTGGTGCCTTGCAGGATCAAGTCATTTTTCATCTGTACGATGTCCTGATTGGCGGACAGAATGTCGGACGTGCGGATCCGGTTTTCTCCGATGGAATCGTATACCATCCGGTCTGTCGCACCCTCCTGTCGATTCATCCAGACTTCATAAGGTTCCATGGGTGTATAACGGAACACATATTCCAGATTTGCAATCACCAGACTGTTTTCACGAACGGTTCCATCCGGCAGAATGACGCGGGGTGTGTAACCGGGCCAATATTCGACGAACGCAATCACAACCCCTTCATATGAGATGCTTCGATCGGTTACCGTGACGCTGTCTCCGACACTTACGCCAAGTTTATCTTTCAGGTTGGCCGACAAAATGACGGACTTGGGTTGTGCGGTCATGACATTCATATACTCATTGATGTGGTACGGGTTGAGATCCGATCGTGTCCAGACGGTCTGCGCGAAATCGTAGGGATCGATCGCAAACATCTGGTTCTGGCTGACGGAGTTTCCTTTGGAATACAATCCGACTTTTGCCTTGTTGAGCACACGAGTGGCGTGATCGATACCCTCCACCTTGGCATATAACGAAAAGTCCGGTTCGTGGTACACCACGCTCGCTTCATCCGCGACACCTGCCCCCATTTCGTTTTCAACGATGACATTGCCCGACTGGTCATACTTGACCCAGGCGGGAAGCAGGCGCAGGTCCGCACCGACCAGGCAACGGGTATTGTCTTCCACGTGCAGATTGATGGTACGGGCCGAGTCCGCGCTGAACAGGCCGATCGAAAGAGACAAGATCAGGAACAACATCAGAAATCCCGCTTGCCCGTCGCGTTGACCGACCTGGTGGAAGGCCGCAAACGCGGAGGGCGACCAGATCCGGTTGCCCGCGCGGGCGACCAGTCTCACCAGCCAGGGGTACATCCGCAAAAACAGCAATCCTGCGCCAATCACGAATACCGTGGAGGCCAGATACAGCAGAAAATCGACTCTGTCCGCGCGAACCGGCGTAGCGGAAGCGGTAATCTCATCCAGTTGCTTTTTCATCGCATACAATCCGTAAAACGAGACCCCCAAAAGGATCACGTCGAGAAACAACCTTTGCCACAAAGGCCTGCGGGAACGACGGGAACGCTCCCGTTTCTGTGCCACGATGGAGAGACGCGCGTTGGTCATCACCGGAACCAGTGTGGTCACGATAAACAGCAAGACGGCAGCCAGTGCCGCAAGCATCGCTCCGATGTCAATCCGGAGCGGAAGCGCTTTCCGCCCGACAAATTCCAGAAAACCGTTGCTTGCGCCGAGCACCCGGCACATCAGAAGTCCGAGAGGCGGACCTGCCAACAGTGAAACTCCTCCCAGCATCGCGCTCTCCAGCAGGTAGATTCGCAGAATCTGCCCCCGTTTGGCACCGCGGCTCTGGAAAACCGAGATTTCGTTGAGTTCGCTCTGTACTTTTAGCTGGGAGATCATAAAAATGTAGAACACCAGCATCAGAACGATCGGAATGATCAAAATGGAAAGCGTCAGCAGCAGCCGGGCTTCACGATCCGGATACTGCTCCAGGATCGTGGCGAGGGGGAATGATGCGAGGTTGGAGGAGTTAAACGAGTAGAACTCGTCACTTTGACGCTGGTATCCTCCCAAAACGGTTTCCGCATGCTCCACCCGGATCTGGTGGTAGTCAAACGCGTAATACCAGATGGCGCGCGCTAGCGTTTTGTCTCCTGCCGGCGTACCGGTAATCTCGGCAAATGATCCGGTACCGATCAGCAGGTTGCTGTTGAGCGCCGCTTCCGGCTGATACCAGAACAGGTCGGCCGCATCGGATGGTTTTACAATCCCGACGATCCGGATGCGAAACAGCGGCGTGGTGGAATCAAGCGTTGTGAAGATGTCATAAATCTGGTCCATCGCCATGTCAGAGTTGGCATAAAACCGTTCGGTGACTACAGCATCGACGACCCCGTCTACGATGGCGTCGTTATACATCCGTCCTTGCAGGATCTCCACTTTCTGTTCGAATCCCTGCACGTTTTTCACCGCTACGGCGACCTTGGACTCCGCACCGGTTTCATTGATCACTTTGCGGGCAATCGAACCCATCTCCAGAATGCGGCCGTATGTCGTGGCCGGGGCGTGCACATAATCCGATGGAGTACGAAGCGCAATGTCTCCGACTCGCTTCAGATAATTGGCACGCGTGTCACTGCCGGAAAATTTAAGCTGCGCGTCCACCACATAATAACCGGGATAAAAAGCGGTATCGAGCTGGTATTGCTCCATCTCTTTGACGAGCAGGCGCTGGAGTGTGCCGTTGGTGTAGATCGGAATACTGCTCAACATGGCGACGACCAGGATAGACCCGGCCAAAAGGCAAAGTACTTTCCAGCGGTTGCTGGCAATCTTCCTCAAGACAAACAGGAACATCCGTCTCTCCTCGACAACACGTCGGGCCGTTCGGCCGCGATGGGTGGTGGCAAACCGAGGTTTGTGATCCGATCGTCAGCGGTCGATCAGCTGATCGCCCACATCAAGTCCACTCAAAATCTCGATCTCGGTATTGTTTTCGATCCCGGTGACTACATCACGTTCCACACGCAACCCATCCACGAGCACATTCACATACTTGCGGCCTCCGACCGAATTCAAGAGGCGCCTCGGAATTACGATGGTGTCGTCACTGCGCTCAAGCTCATATTCAAAATAAGCCGTGGACCCTAAAACGGTGGAATCCGGCAACGGTTCGTCCGTGCGGATCAGCACCGCGTTTTCCATGTCCTGTGCGGCATCGGGCGCATCGGATCCGGTAGCGATGACCGTTGCGGAGTAGATCTCCCGCGCAACCATAACGGCCAGTTTCGTACCCGGCACCAGCTGCTGGTAATTCTCGCCGGTATAACGGAGCAACAGGTCGCTCATATCGGCTATTTTGACGATCGGCTGGTACATTTCAACCCGGTCGTTGTACGCAAGCTCAGCGGCATATACCACACGGCCGGTGAAGGGTGCATAAATGCGGGATTGCTCCAGCTGTGCCTTGAGCCGGTCGAGGCGGATCCGCGCCAGCTCGAGATCGATGGCGGACTTTTCCAGATCCAACGCGGTGATCTGCCCCTTGTTGTACCGGTCCTGCGCCTGAAGATGGTTGATCTCCACCTTCCGGTACTCGAGTTCCCCGGTCTGGATGTTGTCTTCGATGTCTCCGATGATCAGGGATGCGACCAGCTGTCCCTCCTCAACCGTTTCACCGGCTTCGATCTCGATGCTTTCCAGACGGCCGGAAACCTTGGTAAACTGCACGGTCTCTTCTCTGGCGGAAACGACACGGGCTCCGTCGCGGAACGAATTGACGATGCTGCCCTTCTCCACCGCAATCGTGTTGTACTGGATTTCGGCCGGAACGATCAGCGGCGGCGGCAACTCCCCTTCCTCCTCCGGAAGGAAGTTGCATCCGGTCGCGAAGACCGCTACTGCCAGACAAGTCAGCAAAACCAGTCGCCGGAGCAGAGACGCAGCGCTGGAAGAAACGACTGTTTTACGCATAGCTATCCTCCATAACCTTATGAAAAAGCTGTTCCCCATTATGCCCCAATTTTATAGACGTTTCAATCAAACAATTGTATATCCTGCACGGCAGGATCGCCAAACGGCCCCCCGCATGCTATCCTGTTGCATATCACCAGCGCAATCCTGTGCGTAACGCGCCAGAACACCGGAGGTATCCACATGACCCGTCCTGTCGAGATCCTGTTGATCCACAGCCCCAACATCCAGCCGCTGGATGAATCCAGGCTGTCCGCTATACGCAGCGTGTTCCCGAAGGCTCGATTGACACGCGCCAGCAGCAGCCGTTCCGTCGATCCCTCACAGCTGGACGCCATTGAAATCGCTTTTGGCCCTCTCTCTCCCGCCGACGCGGCAGCCGCGCCGCGGCTTCGCTGGATTCAGCTGCAGTCCGCGGGATGTGAAAATTATACGCTCCCCGGCAACGCCTTCCCACACGACCGTGTCCGGTTGACCACTTCTTCGGGTGTATTTGACCTGCCGATCGCAGAGCACGTGCTGGGCATGATGCTGGGGCACGTACGCGGTTTGTTCCATTACGCACGCACACAGACCGGCGGGCGCTGGGTCCGGAATCACGATGTCTCCCGCGACTTCTCCGGCTCCACCGTCGGCATTGTGGGACTCGGGAGTATCGGCAGCGCTGTAGCCGTCCGGGCAAAAGCGCTGGGAGCACGCGTCCTCGGTGTACGACGCACGCCTTCGGCGGCCGATCCTGTAGACGTATGCTACACTCCCGACCGGTTACACGAGATGCTGCGGCAGTGCGATTTTGTCGCGCTGTGCCTGCCCTCCACCGTAGACACCCGTCATATAATCGATGCGGCAGCGCTCGCGGTTCTGCCCGGCCACGCTTTTATCGTGAATATCGGACGGGGCAGTGCCATCGATACGGACGCCCTGGTGGAAGCACTCCGGACTGGCGGTATTGGTGGCGCTGGGCTGGATGTGACAGATCCGGAACCTCTCCCCGACGGCCATCCCCTCTGGAGTATGGACAATGTACTGATCACCCCGCACACATCAGGCGGATCTCCAGGCGACGATGCCCGCATTCATGCCCTCTTCCTGGAAAACCTGCGCCGGTATCGGGACAATGAACCGTTGCTCAACCAGGTCGATCCGGAGCGCGGCTATTAGCATTTGTCTGAGGTGGACAAGTTGGTTTTATGAATGACGGTCCAGCCATGTGATCGCCTGTACCAACACATCCCGTTCGGCACCATAACTCAAGCGGGTCTGTGCTGTTTCTGCGTCCTCCAGCCAGGCTTCTGAGATTTCGGCTGCAGGTTTGGCAGATCCATCTCCATCGAAACGGGCCAAAAATAAAACCGTTTCTTTCGGGGTACCGTTCGGAAGCAGATAACGGATGCTTGTTCGAAACCGGGTATCCAGAACTGCTTCGCGTCCGGTTTCTTCCCGTAACTCCCGAAGGGCGGTATCGGTCTCTGTTTCCCCGGGTTCCATATGTCCTTTGGGAAAACCGATATGTCCGCCGACATTTTGCACCAGCCAGAAGAGCCGGATGCCGTCGCGGATCGTGTACAACACGGCGCCGCAGGATTTTTCACCCGCTCCAGAGCCGCCTGTGGCGTCGCGCGTCACAGTCTGCCCTCCGGGGGACGATTTCGGACCGGAACCAGATCGATGGTATGAACCGGACAGATTTCGTGACAACAATAACATTTGATGCAGTCCATATAATCGATCGCGGCTTTTCCGTCCCGGATCTCGATCGTATGACGCGGACAGATTTCCGCGCATTTTCCACACCCGACACAATCCGGCAGGATCGCGGGATAGGGCGAGAACTTCCGGTGGATCCATGCGCGTACCGACCGGGGCAGAATGCGCATCCGGTCGCCGGGCAGTTTGTTCGCGGCCGGCCTGAAGAAAGTTGCAAACCGTTCCAGTGCGTCACCTGACCAGATCAGCTTGTCCGGTGTTTCCGGCACCAGACCGCGCGTTACAGCTTCAACATGGACCGGTATTTTATCCTGACTCAATCCCATGATCCGCGCGCAAGCCAAATCCGCAGCGTAAGGATTGAGTGAAGCCACCAGGACGCCCGCGCTTTTGGGAGATCCGGCGGAAGGTCCCATCCCTTCCATGCCGACGACTCCGTCCACGATCGAGAATCCGGGTCGGATTCGTTCACAGAGATCTACCAGCATTGCGGCGAAACGGGCCGGGTCCGGAAATTTCGCGTGCATCGCTGCTTTGGTGAGGCCCGGCACCGCGCCGAACAGGTTCTTGACGGCACCGGTAAAATACGCGAATCCATGCGTCTTCATTTTGGCCACGCTCACGACAAAATCCGCATCCAGAGCTGGTGCAATGATCGGAAGGGTCGTCACGGCCTTGCCTGCAGGCAACCCGGTATCGCGGCTTGACATGTCTGTGCTGAGGGTCACTCCGGGAATGTCCGCCACCGGGTCCATACCGCACACGCGATAGAGAAGATGCTGCAAAGCGGCGTTGTAGGGGCCGCCCGCACTTTCTGCGACCGTTACGATCGCACCGGCCTGTGCAAATGCGCGCGCGACAGCGATAACGAC